>NZ_JBCGCU010000008.1:0-155244 GCF_038739665.1 Pseudoalteromonas qingdaonensis
GCCTGCCGCCAGCGTTCAATCTGAGCCATGATCAAACTCTTCAATTAAAAGTTTTTTGAAACCGAAGTTTCGTGCTCAATGAATACTGTGATGATATCTTTCGATATCGAATTGACTGTGCTGCAACAAGTAAACTTGTTGCTGTTGGTCACTCACTTCATTTGAGACTCTAAATTTGTTTGCGTCATCTAGCGAACTAGAATCAGCTGTTAGAACTCAATCTGTACGAGTGCCCACACAGATGATTGCTTCATATTTTTAAAGAACGTTGCGACTTGTTGTCGCTGCGGCTTTCACCGCGTTAGGGCTGCGCATTCTACGCTTTCCTAATTTGTTGTCAACACTTAATTTTGAGAAAGTTGCTTTTTTCAAGGAACGTTTTCAAAACCAGTTTTACTTGACTCCCTGAGTTGCTAGCGCCTCGCTATGCGTTGCTGCCTGCCGTCTCAGTGGGGTCGCATTATAGGGAGATTCGATTTCGACGCAAGCCCTTTTTTAAAGAAAATTGCGAAAAACAGATCGTTTGCGCAAATTACACACAAAAGGCATTAAAAAAGGCCATTAAATATCCTTTCAATGGCCTTTTTCGCTGTTTTTAATTGTATCGGGGCTTATAAAACACCCGTTATATATTGATAAAGACTAACGCCCCACACCAAGGCGGCTATTAATAGAGATAAGGTCACGGCGGCAGAACCCATATCCTTGGCACGCCCGGATAGCACATGCATATCGGTAGAAACTCTATCGGTCAGCGCTTCAATCGCCGAATTGATCAACTCGACAATAAGAACCAGTAACAGCACAACCACTAAAGCCAGCCAATGCATAATGTCGGTTGCAATAATAAAAGACAGGGGCAATAAGAGTAGCGCCAGGGCCAGCTCTTGACGAAAAGCAGCTTCTTCTTTTATTGCCGCGCTTAAACCAAGATAAGTACAACGTAAGGCTTTAAATAATCGCCCTATGCCTTGGCCATTGGGTTTATTGGAATTTACTTGCATCGACTACTCATTCCTTTAACCATAAAAAAGCCCCTATGAAGGGGCTCTTTACTCTATATTAGGCAACACCGTACTGATCGCGGTACGCTTTGACCGCTTGCAGGTGCTCATCCATATCACCTTGCTGTTCCAGATAGGTAATAAGGTCGGCCAACTTCACAATAGAAACAACCTGCGTATTAAAGTCGCGCTCTACTTCTTGAATCGCCGATAACTCAGCCTTGCCTTTTTCCTGACGGTCTAGTGCGATAAGTACGCCTGACAGATCCGCGCCGTTGGCAGCAATGATTTCCATTGACTCACGAATCGCCGTGCCTGCAGTGATCACATCGTCCACCAGCATGACCTTGCCTTTAAGCTCTGAGCCTACCAAACTGCCGCCTTCACCGTGATCTTTCTTTTCTTTACGATTAAAGCAATAAGGTACGTCTTTATCGTAGTGATCCGCTAAAGCAACCGCCGTGGTAGTAGCAATTGGAATACCTTTATAGGCCGGGCCGAATAATAAGTCGTACTCTATGCCTGCATCTTCCAAAGCGGCGGCGTAAAAACGGCCTAGTTTGGCCAGGTCTTTACCCGTGTTAAATAAGCCGGCGTTGAAAAAGTAAGGACTCGTGCGCCCAGACTTCAAGGTGAACTCACCAAACTTAAGTACCTGTTTGGCTAATGCGAATTCAATAAACTGCTTTTGATATTCTTTCATTACTCTACTCGTCAAGCTGTTAAGGGTTAGGCCAAGGTTTGCTTTTGGATATCGATGATTTCACGAATCGAGTGCTTCGCCAGGCTTAGCATTTGCTCAAGCTCATCGAATGAGAAAGGTTCACCCTCGGCAGTGCCCTGAACTTCAATGATTTTACCGGTTTCGGTCAAAATCACGTTCATATCGGTTTCAGCCGCAGAATCTTCTAAATATTCCAAGTCACTGATCGGCTCACCATTGTAGATACCCACTGAAATAGCAGCGATCATGTGTTTAAGGGGATTGGTATTGATCATGCCCTTGCTGCGCATATAGGTAAGCGCATCGACAAGTGCAACACATGCACCGCTGATTGACGCTGTACGGGTGCCGCCATCGGCTTGAATAACATCGCAATCTATGGTGATAGTGTTTTCACCCAGGGCTTTTAAATCAACCGCCGCACGTAAGGCACGCGCGATCAGGCGTTGAATTTCCATGGTACGTCCACCTTGTTTACCACGCGCCGCTTCACGGTTATTACGAGTATGGGTAGAACGCGGCAACATACCGTATTCTGCGGTTACCCAACCTTTACCCTGACCCTTCATAAAGCGCGGTACACCCGCTTCAACACTCGCCGTACATAAAACCTTGGTATTGCCAAACTCAACTAACACCGAGCCTTCGGCATGCATGGTGTATTGGCGAGTAAAGGTCACTGGGCGAATTTGATTAGGTGTTCTTTCACTAGGACGCATTCACTATCCCCTTCAATAAAAAATTTCGTTCATTATATGTGTTCACCCGCGGCTATGCCACGGCACTTTTATGAAAATGGCCATTTTTGCCGGAAAATTCTGCTAGAGCTCACATTTTGTTAAGGTATAATCATAGCGATACTGCTATTCAAAATTAGGAAATCATTCATGATCCACAGCATGACTGCGTATGCTCGCCAAGAAGTGAAAGGCGACTGGGGTACCGGAACTTGGGAAATACGCTCCGTAAACCAACGTTACTTGGAAACTTTTATTCGCGCCCCTGAGCAATTTCGTGGTTTAGAGCCTGTGATCCGTGAACGCCTGCGAAAGAACTTACAAAGGGGTAAGGTTGAAGTTTTCCTAAAATTTGCCGCTAACCCAGCTCATGTAGGTGAGTTAAACATCAACGAACCCCTGGCCTCACAGCTGGTAAAGAGTGCTCAATGGGTACAAGCACAAAGTAAAGGCGACATTAACCCGGTTGATATTCTACGCTGGCCTGGCGTGATGGAAGCCGAAGAAATGGATATGGACACTGTGCAAAGCGAATTGCTTGCCGGTTTAGACGGTGCCATTGAAGACTTTAAAGCCGCCCGAGGCAGCGAAGGCGAAAACCTTGAGCAAATGATCAGCACTCGCCTTGACGCCATTCTTGAGCAAGTGGCCATAGTTGAAGCGCATATGCCGGAAGTGATCAAATGGCAGCGTGAAAAGCTATCGCAAAAGCTTGAAGAGCTGCAAGCCGAGATCGATGAAACACGTCTTGAGCAAGAACTTATCTATCTGGCGCAAAAACAAGATGTCGCCGAAGAGCTCGACCGCCTTAAATCGCATGTAAAGGAAACCCATAAAATCCTGAAAAAAGGCGGCGCCTGTGGCCGACGCCTGGATTTTATGATGCAAGAGTTTAACCGCGAGGCCAATACCCTGGCTTCAAAGTCGATTAATACCGAAGTCACCAACGCCGCCGTAGAGCTTAAGGTGTTAATTGAGCAAATGCGTGAGCAGATCCAGAATATCGAGTAAAACTCACTAGCGTTGATGAAGAACTCATAACCAGATGAAAAACCTCGCTTTATAGCGGGGTTTTGTTTTTTATAGTTCCTAAGGTGTCTATTTATCTTTTTTAAGTATTGCTTTGAGAGCTGCAATATTAGCTTGTTCACCTTCAGCTTCTTTCAAACGGCGGCGTTTCTCAGCGAAGTTGTCAAATTCCAATTTGGCTTTATCATCAGCCGCCTTTTTGGAAATTTTCCCAGCCCCGTTTAACACATTTCGATCATTAAAACTCAAGAACTGATCCAGCTTCTCAGCCCAGTCTTGCAAAAATACTTGCTTACGACGCAGGGCTTGATCTTCGGCAAAGTCGAGCCACATATTAACTATGCGATTAAGCTCTTTGATTTCATCTTCATGTAAGTAATTTTTAGCTGTGGTGACGTCGGTTTTGCGGATCTCATCGCCTTTGTAACTGGTGAGACCCATATCCGGTTTACTCGCATCCACTCGACTGGCAATCAGCTCAGCAGCTGTCATCTGCGTACAAGCGTAATGCAACTTGTTTTGGATGGTTTGAAAGAAACGGTTTGTATCTTGATTCGACGGTTCATAGTCGGCTGCCATGGTAAAAATTTCTTTCACCCGCAGATAAACTCGTCGTTCACTAGCTCGAATATCACGGATGCGTTCAAGCATTTCATCAAAGTAGTCAGGAACACTAGAGCGACCAACTGGCGGATTTTTCAAGCGCTCGTCATCCATAACAAAGCCTTTGATCAGGTATTCTTTCAGGGTTTGTGTTGCCCATTGGCGGAACTGTGTTCCACGTTGCGAACGAACGCGATAACCAACAGCTAAAACTAATGGCAGGCTAAAGTATTGAACATTATATGATTTGCCATCCGCCGCAGTTGTTCGGTATAACCGAACAACTGAATTTTCATCCAACTCACCTTCTGTAAATATATTTTTTATATGCTCACTAATGGTTGCTTTCGCTTTCCCGTACAACTCTCCAATCATGGCCTGAGAAAGCCATAGTGTATCTGACTCAAAACGGCATTCTACGCGGGTTTGACCATCAGTACTGGTAAAAAGAACAAACTCTCCCTGAGGGGCTTGAGGAATATTATCCGTCATTTAACTAACCTTCTTCATAATCGAGGGAGTAAACTTACTCATAGAATGCAGTGGTCATTGAGCTTACCCTACCGCCAACTTAGCAGCTTGCTGCCACATAAAATGCGGCATTGCTGTTTTAAGCCGCCAATTAATACTCATAGGCTGTGAACCTGTGTGCGATACATATTCCACCTCACCATAATTGACAAAACCCATAGTGCGTCCGTATTCATCTTTGTTTTGCTCACGCACAAACAAGAATAAACGCTTGCCTATTTTTTGATGCTGGATGTAGTCCTTACCTCGACCACGATCTGGTCTTGCACTATTTTGCGACTGCCAATGAAAGAGATACTCATTGATAGCGTAATCATGGTACATAGTCGTTGGCGAAAACTGCTTTTCGTTTTTATCTAATGTCACAAACATCAATTCTACATTTTGCTCTTGTATAACGAACACACCTTCACGGGCTGGCGCTTGCCGCTCAAAGGTTGTTGCACCAAACGATACCAATATTTGTTCTCGGGCATAACGCGCATGCAATCTTAACGGCACATTAGGTAAGCCTTCCATCGCCGGCTGCTCATGCTTGGTTTGTGCTAGCTGCCAATTGAGTACATCCAACAATTCCGCTTTCAAACCTAGAGAACCCAGTCTAGCTAGACTCTGTGCAATAGAGCCAAATCCGCACTCTAGCCCCGTTTTTTGCCAAAAATCAAAATGACACATCAACGCATAACGATGCGCAATATCAGATATCGCAAAATTGGCGTGGCAAAGTTGTTTTAAGAAACTTAAGTAGGCATGGTCATCACAGGTCAAAATGCGATTATGGATTGCCTTTCTGAGCATCTTTAATGTATTAACATCTAATCTATTCTCACTGACCTGATCTTGCGCTTGCTGGGTGAGCTGCGCCCAACTTCCCCGCTTATAAAGCTCATTCAAATTGATATAAGGATGTTGAATTAAGAAATTAGCCAGCGTTAACGGCAGAGAAGAGTGCTGAGGGTACTGCCTGATCATCGCGACTAAGCGTTTCAACGTCAGCGACGCCTGGCGAATATTGCTTAACACCATTTCTTGAGTGCGCTTGGTCAACTCAATACGACAGCCAAGGGGCGCGTGGGGAAACCCTTGTTTAATTTCATCGCTAATCGCGCGATTGCTCTTGCCAATCAAAGCTCGAAACTTATTGGCAAAATCATACTCTGGACGTGAATTACCGACAAAATCCAATACAGTGCAACACTCTTTCCCCTCAGCTAAACGCAAACCACGACCAAGTTGCTGTAAGAAAATAGTCAAACTTTCAGTAGGCCGCAAAAATAAAACAGTATCGACTTCGGGAATATCGACACCTTCGTTGAAAATATCTACGACACAAAGCACATTTATGCTTCCAGAGCGAATGGCTTGCTGTTTTTGCTGTCGCTCACGACTATTATCACTGGTTAGCACATCAGCTTTGATACCTTTTAGCAAAAGTTGCTGCGCCATATACTGTGCATGCTCTTTGCTCACGCAAAAGGCTAAGGCTTTCATTTTATCTAGGTCAGTGATGATTTCACCCATGCTCAGCAAGATCTTATCAAAACGCGCTTGGTTGTAGGTGTACAGGTTGGTTAATTGAGTAATATCGTAGCGTCCCCGACTCCAAGGAATCGTTCGCAGATCCGTATCATCATCAATGGCAAAATACTGGAACGGACAAAGATGACGGCGATTAATCGCTTCGGGTAAACGGATCTCGGCAGCAATCACACCACCAAAATCAGCTAAAATATCGCTACCGTCATGGCGCTCCGGTGTTGCTGTCAGGCCTAACAATATTGAAGGTAAAAAATACTCCAGCACTGCGCGATAGCTAGTTGCAGCGATATGATGAACCTCATCAATGACAATATAGTCATAGTAGTCGGGCGTCAGGTTTATTTGGCTAAGTTGATTATTTAAGGTTTGAATGGATACAAACAACTGACGATAATTTTCTGGTGTATACCCACCTACCCACAGCTCACCAAAAGTGCCGTTACGTAATACACCACGATAAGCCGATCTCGCTTGTTTTAATATTTCTTCGCGGTGCGCCACAAATAAGAAGGTTGCGTTTGGTTTAGTTTTAACAAAGCGAGCAAAATCAAAAGCTGAAATTAAGGTTTTTCCAGTGCCGGTTGCCGCAACAACTAAATTACAAAAACGCTGGTGAACACTGCGCTCTACGGCAAGTTGTTCCAGTATTTCACTTTGATGGGGAAAAGGTGATATATCAAAAAAATGCGCTGGGCTAACCTCATAATCACCGCGCTGCTGACTCAAGGCTTTTTTAAGCTTTTCGCTACTATCTAGATCCCCACTAAAGTGCTCAAAATCATTAGATGCCCAGTAAGTTTCAAAGGTGCTGAGCGACTTATTGATAATATGTGGAATTTCTTGTGAAGTGATCTTCAAATTCCACTCTAAACCATTGGTTAGAGCCGAATAAGAAAGATTAGAAGAGCCTATATAACCAGTGTGATAACCTGTATTGCGCAAAAACAAATAACTCTTGGCATGTAAACGCTCGCGATCGGTGTTGTAACTCAGCTTGATTTGGGTATTAGGCAAACTCGCCAAATACTCCACCGCTTTCGCGTCCGTCGCCCCCATATATGACGTGGTGATAATTTTTAACTCACGACCGCTCGCAGTAAACTCCTCTAGCTCTTTGCGAAAAATGCGGATCCCAGCCCATTTAATAAAGGACACAAGCCAGTAAATTTTATCTGCTGATAAGATCTCTCGCTTCAATTCAGATTCAAGTGAAAGCCCAGCATTACTACCACAAAACAGCTCACTTTGGCTCAAGCCCGTTAAAGGGTAAATTTCGTGAATGTAGTTTTTTAAATCAGCTGAAACAGGGTTTTCTAATTCATATAGCGCGGTCAGAATTTTACCTTGGCTACTTAGCAGGTTATCTTCGATAAAATCCTGGTCTTGGATCTGCGCTTTTAGCCAAAGTAACAATTGGTTAGATAGGGCAATCTGCTGTTGTAGACGATCATCACTGGCGGGGACTGATTCAATGGCATACTCCAAAATATGCGATAAAAAACGCGATAACCAAATAGCAGCTTCTCTACTATCAAGTTCTTTTTCACCAACATAGAATCGCTCTCGATCAATACGGCTGGCGATAAGCTGCGTGATTAACTGCTCATAAATTCCGACTTGTTGCATGCTATCCCTTTTATTCTAATAGCTTAATTAGCAGCAACATCGATTGAAATTGTTGCTTTACCGCGACTCCATTTTGTGATTTTTGCATTTCAACCAAGTTGTGCTTGCCCAATGTTTTCAATGTTCGCGACACATTACTGACCGCTCGGCCTGTAAGGGCGGCTAGCTCATTCAGCGACTTCGGCTCTTGCTCGGCGATCACTTTTAACAATTGCTGGTTTTTTTCGATAGCACATTGGCCACCGATTTAAGCGAGTCGAACCAAGTATCAACGGGGAAATCGGGGTCGGGCATTTGCCCTTTAATGCCAATCACGCAGCGCGATTGTTTGAGGTTTTTCATGTTTTTACTCGCATAGCATGCTCGAATCGTTTACTTGCACTCTCTACTTTCAAAAAACCAGCGAGTAAGCAAACAGCGATTAACCAATCAAAAGACTGTACGCTTATACATAGGCTGGATATCTTATCAACTGCTGATCATCAAGCAAGGTTATTTTCTCGATTGAATACAGTAGACAAATAAATGTCAAAATCTGGCAGCTTTCTGAGGGTATCGGTAACAACAAATGAAGCGTGAGGCAAAGAATGAAAGGGAAACTATAACTTCTTTATTCTTAGAAAAATGAAAATATAGTTTCACTTACTCATCAACCATTAAACGTTAAACGCAGGTTCTTTCATTGCTTGCTCGGCTCGGCTGATCCCTAGCCGCTTAGCAACGACTTGCCACTGCTTAACCGCATTTAATACTTCATCGTAAATTTGCGTGGCTTGAGTTTGAGAAAGCCGGAAGAAGTCTTTTGTGTCAAAGGCTAGCTGGTCGTCTAAAGCGTTATCCACATCTGTAATGTTCAGATGCAAGCCATGCTTACCTACTATCGGGTTTAAGTCATAAGCTGGTGATAACTTCCAACCATTCTTTGTTAATAAAAACCCGTGGTTACGCAGGTGATCATCCGTGTTGGACACGGCAATATTAAACACGATACGACGCCATAACTGGGCTAAATCTGCCTCTGTTTGTGCGCCCTGAGTGGAAAGAAACTCAGCAATATCTAAGTAGCTAGCACCTTGAGATTGTTCACCATCATAATATTGGAGCTGTGTCATGGCCGATGAAAAATGCAACCGCTGCTCACCGCGGCGATCAAAGCGCTTTGTTAAAAAGGTATGGTGCTGTGACGAAAACCGCCTAATTTCACTTGGAAACATGTTAACACCTGCCGCCAAAGCCAATTCATAACAGAGCATCTCCCACGCCCCCACATCGTGGGTATCATTTAAATTGGGAAACTTGGCAATCCACAAGTGGCCTTGCTCATCTGTCACACAAGCCTTGGGCCTCGCACCACCTAGTGATGAGCCTGGAGCAATAAGCATTTTCAACCAACGGTAATATTCGTCACTGTCAATGTTATCGTCTTTTTCAATCTGCATGGCGGCGTACTCTAATTCACGTAGTGACGCCATGGGTGGTGCAGCAAATTCAGCATTGTTATCCAAAAAAGGGGGATCCAAGAGAGTATTTGAGCCTGCTCGCTTAAATCGAATACCTCCCATTCGGTAAGAGTCGTGTACGCCCAGCAGGTAATCCAACTCGTTTAATCGACTTGTTGCCCGAATGCCCTTACGCGCTTCAATGGCCGCACGCCGCTGCATCAAAATACGCCCCCATCGATCTGGGGATGAATCGAGAAAGGCACGAAAGTTCTTATCGGCTTCACCGTTGTAAAGCTCACCGGAGTGGAGCGTCAACATAGGATCGATTTGCAAACGATACGCAGAGGTTAAAAACGCTTTATCATAAGCAAAACTAAACACGCCCCCCCTGCTTGAGTCACTGTAAGCAAGCCGCCCTATTAGCAGTGGCGCTTCAATTGGCTGCCAGTCGCCATAGACTTCAACGATTTCACGGCTCATCTTGAACCTTCCAGCAATTTTATATTTTGCAGTTTGATACCAACTTCATCATGGGCGGCCATTTCTGCAAAGTTGTTCTCCATGCCAAGTACCGCCATGATTTTTAAGTAAGTGCCTATGGCAACGCCCGGATCACCTGCAAACACTTTGTTCACGGTTTTATGATCAAAACCAGTGCGCTCACACAGCAGTTTTTTTGTAAAACCACGTCGTTTCATCGCCAGCAGCAAGTCCTCACCAAAATGAGTCAGGATTTTACGCTGCTTTGGAAACAATACATTGTGTAAATCACGCTTAGCCACACCACCAGCCAAAGGGACTATATTCCCATTATTTGAACATTAATGGGAATATAGTCTACCCCTGAAATTCAAGCAACTCTAACAAGAAAAATACGGGACTATGTTCCCGCTTTTCTAGCTACAATTGGATTAATATCCTACTTTTACTTTTTCTACTCCAGAAAAACTGGACACTCCATTAAGCTGCATTCAGTTTTTCTGGGGCTTAGATAGCCAAAGGCGCTATGCCTTCTCTTCATGTTGTAATCAATTTCAATGTATTCGAATATGTACTGACGCATGGCTTCTCGGTTGATAATTGGGTCGTTCAGCTCATCACTTCATAAGTGATAGCAGATCACTCAGCCGATTTAACAGCGCCTTTCGGCCGTTATTTACAGAAACAAATCGCTTAAAACGCTGCTCAAACGCCGATATATCACCTTTAAATTGATAAGCTTCAAACAGCTGATGCAGATAATCTGAAGCTTGATTGTAACCACTGGCGCAAGCTCGATTCGCTTGCTCCTGAGCTTGCTGGAAGTAGTGCGCACGCTGGTTGTAAATATCCGTCAATGCTTTTTCTTTTTCTGCTTTTTCGATGGCTAATTTTTTTGCGAGTGCTGCCGCGTGCTCTTGCTGTAATTGGCTTTGCGCTTGCTCAATGAAAGGAGTAACTACGTCAGGGGTTAACCAATACTGATAGGTTTCGTCTGTGTTGGCAGATTCTTTTCGCGTCAGCGCTAAGGCTTGGTGACTGGTAAGCTGGCCATGCTCAAACAACGTGCGTAATAACGTGTCTTTCTCTGCTTCTGAGAGATTATGGAGCCACGCATCAAACTGAAACTGGGTTTGTTTGGCTTGATGACTTGGTTTAGCACTCAGCACCATGGCGAGTGCCTTAACCTGTGCTAAAGGAATATCATAAAGGCTCGCAAAAGCATGCAATCCTTCACTAAAATGCGCAAAATCGAATTGTATTAAAGGTATAGCGTCAAGCTCATCATTAACATCAAACTCTTTGAGCCACATAAAGTACAAAAGACGCCAATCACCTAGTATTAACTCGGTACGTAAACCCGCTAAATACTGAAAAAAATCTTCCGCCTGCTCATCATCAAAATAATCGTCATACTCATCAATGGAGAAGATGAGCAGTTGCCACTGCTCGGTTTTATGCACATAAAGCCCATCTATTGCAAACCCGAGCATCGCATCGGGTATCGTCCCTGCTGGCAATTTAATGTAAGTATAGATTGAGCCCCAATCGGCATAATAAAAACCTATGTCGAAGTACTTTAGCATCACTTCGCTCGGCTCTGCCTTTAAACCACTGTAGTGGTAATACACTTGAAAAGAGGTGGCTGTGATGTCGGCTCGGCTTGAAATATCTCTAAGTGCCTGGCGCTCTTTGTTGTCTAAATGCCCGTCCAGGCGCTTGAATCGATAGTATTGATATTCGCTCACGGTGACCTTGTTTTTAGTTAATAGTGAATTGAAAAGTGTGCTTTAACAAAGGCTGAACCTGTACTATTCGGGGGATAGGTTCACCGTCTAAATAGCGCCTTGGATCTATAATGATAAAGCCCCAAAACTGTAAAAAACGTTCAATAAATCGTGATTGGATTAACATACTTAAATATCTTTCAGGTGAGAAGTAACCGCCTTTTGGGAATGCCAGTAACACATCGGGGAAAGCCCTTATCACCTCTTCTATCAGCTTATCCACACTCTTATGGCTTTGTATGCGCCATAACATAAACAACCAAAAGGGGCGTAAATCCACATCTTGCTCAAAACCATCGAAGTAGCCCCAGTTATATTGGCTTACAGCTGCCTCTAGCATGGGTTTGAAAAATGCGTGTATTCCTTGGCTCTGATACAGTTTTTGAGCTGACTTTTTAATATGATAATGGCCACTGCGGCGATAAATAATACCGGCAATTTCGCCCAGCACGCGCGTGTAGTGCAAGGCATTGAACCTGTCTTCATTGCTGCCGGCAAACTGACTTATGCTAATATTACTTTCATATTGAGCAATCGCGAATTCCGGCAGTAGCGAGCTGGCCTGCTTCACTAACTTGGCTGGCAAATTGCCTTTGCTAGTTGCTTTAAATGACCCGCCATTCTCCATAACCTCTTCGAGTATCAGGGTTAAATAACGCATCACAGGGCTAGCCAAAAGATCATCTGGCGTGCTCAATGTTACCCATTGTAATTCATCAAAAGGTGCATAAAGCCAGTTGGCCATTTGTGTCGGAGTCACACCACAAAAATCTGGATTCGGTTGATTATTGCGTTCTTGTACTTTGTGTTGCAAAGCCACATTAATCTCATCTAGAGTCAAATGTGGATTCATAGCCAGCATAGCTTCAACATCATCAAATACTTGTGCCTGTTGTTTGGATACTTTATCCATACAACACTGCTTATACTTTTTGCCACTGCCACAGTGGCAAGGATCGTTGCGGCCGAGTTTCATTATTTTCTCCCCTGAATTTTTCGAATTTTCACAAAGTAAAAAGCCTTCCTTGTAGAACAACAAGGCTTTTTTGATTTATTAAGACAATTTTTTCCACATACTGCACAGTCCAAACAACCTCATATGGCCGCAAAAATACGGGTCATACCAATTCTGTTAAGTATGTGAGCAGTTATAGCACCGGATAAATGATGTGATAACAAGGCGGAATTTTTCTTATGTAGTTATTCTCGGCTTTGGCTCCTGCGCCGCTCTACCGCCTACATCCGTGTAGGCGTACATATAAAAATTCCAACGCAGTTAGCATGATATTTAGCCCGCTAGAATGATTAGCTATTTAAGTGAATTGGTATCATAGCTAGCATCAATTTTCATTATCGACACGGACAAAAATGTTTGTTTTACATTTGTGGACAGCTTACGCATAGTCGCCGGTCGCTTAATCGACCACATATCATTACTTTTAGGACTCCCGTACCGTGCATCTCGAATCTCAAGCTGGCACTCCTCGTATCTTTGCGCCGATTTTGGCACTGACTTTATACGCTATCGCAGCCGGTTATTTAATGAGTTTATTGCCACTTTCTTTGGCTCAATTTGCGCTCGACGATGCTCTAGCAAGCTGGCTTGCCAGTAGTTTTTATATTGGTTTGCTGGCGGGCACTTTAGGCATAGAGCCGGTGCTTAAGCGTCTGGGATTTCGCCCTACTTACCTGGTTTGTTTGGCCCTTTTTACCCTGACCGCAATTGCCCTACCCCTTTACCCTCAGGCCTGGTTTTGGCTTGCGCTGCGATTGCTGGCAGGCTTTGCCGTGGCAGGAATTTTTGTGGTCGTGGAATCCTGGTTAATGGCCGGCGAGCCAAGTACCAGGGCTAAACGTCTTAGCCTGTATATGGTGGCCTTGTATGGCGGCACGGCTTTTGGTCAGTTGGGAATAAACCTATTCGGCACCTCGGGATTAGCGCCTTTTATCAGCATTACTCTGGTGATGGTGGCGGCATTTTTGGTAATGGTCTTGTTGCCTAATCACGCACCAAACCATCATCACAGCGCCCGCCTGGAGCTAAAGCAAATATTAAAACTCAATCACAGTGCCTTGTTTGGCTGCCTGATCTCAGGTTTGGCTCTAAGTGCCATCTATGGCCTTATGCCTTTGGCCTTGGCGGCACGTGACATAGCAGAAAAAGATATAGGTACTCTGATGGCGCTGGTGATCTTAGGTGGTATGGCGGTACAGCCGCTGATCACCCAGTTTAATAAGTACATGACTCGAAGCATGTTAATGGTGGCATTTACACTGCTTGGAGTGCTGGCGCTGGCCCTGTCTCTCACCTCAGATAGTTTAAAGGTGCTGGCGCTAGCGGTTTTATTACTGGGTGCGGCCACCTTTGCCCTGTACCCCATAGCTATCGACTTGGGCTGTCAGCAACTGGAAGAACGCTATATGATAAGCGCCGCCCAGGTTATGCTGCTGAGCTACTCTGTCGGCTCTGTGCTTGGGCCCTTATTCGCCGAGCCCTTTATGGCCCACCAACACGGCCTATTTACCTATTTGTTTATCACTTTGGCCTTTAGCGCTATTTATATTCTGCTCGCCAGTTTGCGCAGCGAAAAAGCCATCTCCAGCGAATAAGAGCCCTGAGCTTTTATTCGCCTTAATGATCCCGACATTGCTCCTCGGGATATTCAAATTCCAAGGTGGTATGAGCCAGCTCGAAGTCACCAAGCAGCTGCGCTAAGCGCTGCTTTAAATCCATCACCTCGGCAGCATCAAGGTGCTCACGCAAACATAAATGGGCGGTCAGCACATGGTGCTCACCATCCAAAGACCAATAATGCACATGATGAGCTGTGCTGATCTCTTGCGGCTCCACTAAGAGCGCCGCCAACTGGCGTTGAGTTTGCTGATCCGGCGTTCCCTGCAAAAATAATCGCAGTGTTTGGCGCAAGTTACGCACCACATTCACAAGAATAAAGAGGGTAAAGATGATGGATAAAATGGGGTCGAGTATCGGCCAGTCTACGAACATCAGCACTATGGCCACCAACAACACGGCCACCCAGCCGAGCACATCTTCCAACAGGTGCCAGTTCAGCACTTTCTCATTTAGGGATTTCCCCTTACTCAGTTTGAGCGCTGCGTAACCATTAACAGCTATGCCGAGCACCGCAAGCAATAGCATGCCTTCGGTCATGGGCATAACCGGGTCAAAAAGCCGCGGCACCGACAACACCAAGACCCAGGTCGAGCCAACCACAAGTACCACAGAATTCAATAACGCCCCAAGCAGACTTAAACGACGAAAGCCATAAGTATAATGGGCGTTCGCCTGTTTATTACTGAGCTTATTTAATACCCATGCACTGCCAATTGACAGGCTATCACCTAAGTCGTGCACGGCATCGGCCATAATGGCGGTACTGTTGGTAAGCCAGCCACCTATAAACTCAATAATGGTAAATGTCAGGTTTAAAAAGAAGGCCCAACCAATGCGTTCAGAAGCAATATCGTGCGAATGATTATGGTTATGTGGCATTATAACATTCCAATAAAATCAGGTACTTTATTCACCTAAATTAGGTAATACAGACTTGTAAATCAATAGGGAACGCGTAATAATCTGCCCTGTTAATTAATTTAAGTGAAACACCATAACCAAGCACATGCTTGATTAAGGAGATTCGGTGAGTATTTCTCGGCTACTTTGCATTGCATTAATGTTACTGATTGCTACGCAGTCAGCGTTTGCTAATGCCACCAGCACGCCGCCTCACCAAATTGACAGCACACACTTACAAGCATCGCATTCCCATACCAATGATGCGTTAAACATTAACACCGACACACAAAGCACCCACGACATTTCAGACTGTCATCACTGCGGTCATTGCTCTGGCAGCCATGTAAATTGGTTTATGGCAGCACACTTGTCGGTATTGCCCCCCTACGGAGCACATACGCTTCCTGCGACCCCCAAACTTGCCAAGCGCAGTTTTATTGAGCCAAATTTCCGCCCTCCTATCGTTTAATTATTTACTTTTTTCGTGCCGTTGAATTAAATCGCAACGTGCGCGTTCATTTTTAATTTTTAAACGAATAGAGAATGTTATGAGCGAAATTTTATTATCTCAAAAAGAGATGAGTCGTGAGCGTGCATCACGCAAAGCCCTCGTGCAACCCACTTCTTTTTTTGCACTCACAATAGCCTGTGCAATGGCGTTAAGTAGTGCCTTATTAAGCACAAACGTGTACGCCACCAACACCGAGCATGTGCACACACAAAAGCACGATGAACACGCTCAAGAAGATGAGCACAATGAATCAAATGATGAGCACGGCGATGAAGACGAACACAGCCAAGCAATTCATTTAACCGAGCAAAGCATAGCGTTAGCTAACATCAAAGTAGCTGCCATTACCCCGCAATTTTTAGACAACGCCTACTACGCACCGGGCGAAATTAAAGCCAATGGCTACACTAGCTACATTGTGTCGCCACGCACCGATTCGGTGGTGGTGTCTCGCCATGCCATGCTAGGAGAACACGTAGAAAAAGGGCAAACATTAGTCACCTTATTTAGCGAGTCGATGGCACAAGCACAAAGTGATTACTTAGTGGCCTCTACGCAGTGGCAACGCGTTAAAAAGCTCGACCAACTCAGCTTAAGTGACAGCGAGTTACTCGAAGCCCAGTCTGTGTATAAAGCAGCGTTTGGTAAGCTGATTGCCCTTGGTTTAACTCCAAAAGCCATTGATGCCATTAGCCAAGATAGCATCACGTCATTTGGTGAATACTCTCTCGTTGCTCACATTTCGGGCATGGTTATCAGCGATGAATTTACCCAAGGCCAACGCGTGGCCGCTGGCGAAAAAATAATGACCATTGCAGATGAAAAAGCACTGTGGGTTGAGGCAAAAGTGCCCCCCAATCGCACACACATTACGGTTAATACACCTGCAAGCATTGTGTTTAACGACAGCACCTACCCTGCAAAAGTTATTCAAGAAGCGCACACCATTGACCCACAAACGCGCACGCAAATTATTCGTTTAAGTGTTAATAACAGCAGTGACACTTTGCACGCAGGCATGTTCGTTAATGTGTATTTTCACAGCAAAACAACCGCTCAATTAATGGCGGTGCCACAAAGTGCCCTTATGCGCAGCCCCGATGGCGACTGGCAAGTGTTTGTTGAACAAGACCAAGGCGAGTTTTTAGCGCAAGAAGTGCAACTTGGTCAGCAGCTAGACTCAATGCAAGTCGTGCATGGTTTACAGCCCGGTCAGCGCATTGCCATTGAAGGCGCCTTTTTTATTGCCTCAGAGCAGGCCAAATCTGGCTTTGATCCACACAATCACTAAGGGGCTGCATCATGTTTAATAAACTGATTAACTGGTCGGTCAGCCACCGACTTATGGTGATATTGGCACTGCTTTTGGTTATGGCCTTATCTGTGGTCATGATCCCACGCTTAAATTTAGATGCCTTTCCCGATGTAACAAATGTGCAAGTGGCCATTAATACCGAAGCACCGGGGCTTGCCGCGCAAGAAGTCGAGCAACTCATTACCTACCCCATCGAGGCGGTGATGTACGCTATGCCTGATGTAGAGCAAGTGCGCTCTATTTCAAAAACAGGCCTCTCTGGGGTCACCGTGGTGTTTAAAGAAGGCACCGACATTTATTTTGCTCGCCAATTAGTGTTCGAGCGCCTGCAAGCAGCCAAAGAACTGATCCCACAAGGTGTTGGTACGCCTGAAATGGGGCCTAATACGTCAGGCCTTGGGCAAGTTTATCAATATCTGCTCATTGCCGATGAAGACGCCGGGTTTGACGCCATGAGTCTGCGCTCACTCAATGATTGGGTCGTTAAACTGTTGGTGATGCCTGTTGATGGCGTGACCGATGTGCTCTCATTTGGTGGGCAAGTGCGTCAATATCAAGTCAATTTAAACCCCTCTAAGTTACTGGCTTACGAGCTGAATCAAGAAGACATCGTTGCTGCACTCGAAAACAGCAACAGCAATGTGGGCGGCTGGTACATGCAACGCGGCCAAGAACAGTTAGTGGTGCGTGGCACAGGCTGGTTTAATCATGGCGACCAAGGCATTGAGCAACTTAAACACGTTGCTATAAAAAGTATCGACGGCACGGTGGTCACACTGGGCGACATTGCCAACGTAAACGTGGGCAGTGAAATTCGCCAAGGGGCCGTCACTATGACCAAGCGTAATGCACAAGGTGAACCGCAAGCCCTAGGCGAAGTGGTCTCCGGTGTGGTGCTAAAGCGTATGGGCGCTAATACAAAGCTTACTATCGACGGCATTAATGAGCGCGTAGAGCGCATCAACCAAGCCCTGCCTCAAGGGGTTAGGTTTGAACCCTTTTATGACCAAAGCACGCTTATCACACAAGCGCTTAATACCGTTATTAATGCATTAGTGCTCGCGTTTGTGTTTATCATTATTGTGCTGGCGCTGTTTTTAATGAATGTGCGCGCCACCTTTTTGGTGCTTATTTCTATTCCGATTTCAATTGCCCTTGCCTTGTGTGTTATGTCGTGGTGGGGATTATCGGCCAATTTAATGTCATTAGGGGGTATTGCCGTTGCCATTGGTATGCTGGTTGATGGCTCGGTGGTAATGGTTGAAAACATCTTTAAGCGTTTAAGCCAAAACCCCGATGGCATTAGCATTGAAAACCAAATAAAACATGCAGGTCACGAAGTGGCACGCCCTGTATTTTTTGCCGCCAGCATTATTTTAGTGGTGTTCACCCCGCTCTTTAGCTTTGAGGGAGTGGAAGCCAAACTGTTTCAGCCCATGGCCATTAGCATTATTTTAGCCATTGTGAGTGCGATTTTAGTGGCGCTCATTGTTGTGCCAGCTCTGGCCTGCGTGTTGTTTAAAAACGGTGTTAAACCAAGACAAAGCCCGCTACTTGCGCCTATTGATAGCGCGTATCGCTTTGCCCTTAAACATGCACTTAAACACCCCATCGTGATTGTAAGTGCAGCCACACTGCTTGTGATTGCTGCAGCCTTTACCTTGCCTCGCATTGGCACTGAGTTTGTGCCCGAGCTAGAAGAAGGCACTATTAACTTGCGGGTTACCTTAGCGCCGTCTTCTAGTTTAGACACCGCACTGGAAGTCGCGCCCGTGCTTGAGCAAAAACTACTGACCTTCCCAGAAGTAACCTATGCGCTTAGCCGCATTGGCCGCGCCGAAATTGGCGGCGATCCAGAGCCGGTAAACAACATTGAAATTTACATTGGTCTTAAACCGGTAGATCAATGGCAAAGCGCCAGTAACCGCTTTGAATTGCAGTCGTTAATGGAAAAAGAGCTGTCGGTGTACCCCGGTCTCTTGTTTAACTTTTCGCAACCTATCAGTACACGGGTTGACGAATTACTCTCAGGGGTAAAAGCCCAGCTCGCCATTAAGCTGTTTGGCCCCGATTTAGACGTATTGGCACAAAAAGGCCAAGAAATAGAGCAGTTAGTTAAACAAGTTCCCGGTGCAAGTGATGTGGCACTTGAGCAAATTGAAGGGGAAGCGCAGCTTGTTATTGCCCCTAAACGCCAAGCACTTGCTCGCTATGGCTTGCAAGTGGCCGATGTGATGGAAATTGTACGCGACGGCATTGGCGGGCGCAGCGCAGGACAAATTATTAATGGCAATGAACGCTACGACATATACGTACGCTACGAGCAAGCACGTCGCAGCACCCCTGCCGACATTGGTAATCTGTATTTACGTTCAAGCAGTGGCGCGTGGGTGCGTTTGGCCGATGTAGCCGACATCAGCATTAGCTCAGGGCCACCGCAAATTCGCCGTGATGACGTGCAACGCCGTGTGGTCGTGCAAGCTAACGTGCAAGGCCGTGACATGGGCTCGGTTGTGGCCGACATTCGCGAGCAAATAAACAGCAACATTGAATTAGAAGGCGGTTACTCTGTTAGCATTGGCGGGCAGTTTGAAAACCAGCAGCGCGCACAAAAGCGCTTAAGTGTGGTTATTCCGCTAAGCTTACTGGCCATTGCTTTACTGCTTTACTTTGCGTTTAACTCATTATCGCAAGCGGCCTTAATTTTAATTAACGTGCCCTTGGCGGTCATAGGTGGGGTATTTTCACTGTACTTGTTTGATCAGTACCTATCGGTGCCAAGCTCCGTTGGCTTTATAACCTTGTTTGGTGTAGCCGTGCTCAACGGGGTGGTAATGGTTGAGCGTATTAACCAAGCCTTAGGTGAAACTAACGATGTGCGCCAAGCCGTATTTGAAGGGGCTACCTCACGCCTTCGCCCGGTACTGATGACAGCACTGACCTCTGCGTTAGGTTTAATTCCTATGCTCTTATCGCAAGGGGTGGGCGCTGAAATTCAACGCCCCTTAGCCAGTGTGATTGTGGGCGGTCTTGTGAGCGCCACATTACTCACCTTGTTTGTGCTTCCCGCACTGTATCCGCTATTTTCAAAAGCAAAAATAGCCCAACAGCAACATTAAGTCGCTGCTTACCTTGTGCCCTAGCCACCTCTTATGCTGGGGCACATTCTTCATAACGTTGTTACCTGCAACAGAAATATCTTATCCAAAATTCAGACTAAATAAGCTATACTGCTCGGCCATTTTTCATCCAGTTGGTATTTGAGAGTCATCATGAGCCAAGTTCGTGGTAATTTGTTTATTTTATCGGCCCCATCAGGTGCTGGTAAGTCTAGCTTAATCAAAGCGTTATTAGAAAAGCACACTAATATGCAAGTGTCAGTGTCACACACAACCCGCGACCCCCGCCCGGGTGAAGAAAATACCGTGCATTACCACTTTGTGAGCCAAGACGAATTTAAACAACTTATCAATAACAACGATTTTTTTGAATGGGCTCAGGTTTTTGACAACTACTACGGCACCTCAAAAGCCGCCATTGAAAAACAACTTGATGCGGGCATTGATGTGTTTTTAGACATTGATTGGCAAGGCGCTCGTCAAGTACGTGAGCTGGCTCCCGAAGTCACCACCATCTTTATTTTGCCGCCGTCCAAAGATGAGTTGCAAAGCCGTCTTACCAATCGCGGTCAAGACTCGGCCGAGGTGATCGCTGCGCGCATGGAAAAAGCCCAATCGGAAACATCCCATTACGACGAGTACGATTATGTAGTGGTAAATGATGATTTCGACACCGCCCGTGAAGAAATCGCCACCATAGTGGCCGCTACCCGTTTACGCCTAAGTACACAAAAGCGTAAACACGGTGCCCTAATCGATGAACTATTAAAATAAAACCCGCCCAAGTATTGGCCTTGAGAGGGTGTTGCAGTAAACTACGCGTTTACAGATTTAATTTTTGGAGTGAAGCATGGCTCGCGTAACTGTTGAAGATGCAGTAGATAAAATTGGCAACCGTTTTGACTTGATCCTTGTCGCGGCGCGTCGTGCGCGCCAGATCGCGGTAGGCGGTAAAGACCCTATGGTAGATGCGGAAAACGATAAACCTACGGTTATCGCTTTACGTGAAATCGAAAACGGTCACATTACCCCAGATACCCTAGACGCAATCGAGCGCCAGGAGCAGCAAAACCAAGAAGCTGCCGAAATGGCTGCCGTTGCTGCTATCGTTGGTGGTAACCAATAAGCGCATTTTATGCTCTCTAAACGGCTGCATTTTCCTTGCAGCCGTTGGCTTTCCCCGCTTTTCATCGTATATTGACTTCTTAGACTATTTCTCCCGCCGTTTCCGGAGTGTGAATGTATCTCTTTGAAGGTCTCAAGAAAAAAATATCAGAATACCTAGCCCCCGAAGATGTGGCGCTAGTACAAAAAGCCTATGTCGTAGCCAGAGAAGCGCACGAAGGGCAATTTCGCTCAAGCGGCGAACCTTATATCACCCACCCGGTTGAAGTAACGCAAATCCTTGCCAACATGAAGTTGGATCATGAAACCCTGATGGCGGCTTTAATGCACGATGTCATCGAGGACACGGATTTTTCCCAACAAGATCTTGCAGAAATCTTTGGTGAAACCGTCGCCGATCTGGTTGAAGGGGTGAGTAAGCTAGATAAACTCGGTTTTAAAGACAAAAGAGAACTCCAAGCGGAAAACTACCGTAAAATGATTATGGCGATGACCCAGGATATTCGCGTTATCCTGATCAAGCTCGCGGATCGTACCCATAATATGCGCACCCTAGGCTCTCTGCGCCCGGACAAACGCCGTCGTATCGCCCGCGAAACCTTGGATATTTTTGCCCCTATCGCCAACCGTCTGGGTATCCACGACATTAAAAACGAACTTGAAGATCTCGGCTTTCAGGCGCTTTATCCAATGCGCTACCGCGCCCTAAAATCGGAAGTAGCCAAGGCCCGTGGCAACCGTAAGGAAGTGATCTCCAACATTCAGGGCGAGATAGAATCACGTCTCAGCGAATGGGGTATTCAAGCCCAAGTATCAGGGCGAGAAAAACACCTCTACAGCATCTACCGCAAAATGCTCAACAAGGAATTGATGTTCAACGAAGTCATGGATATCTACGCCTTTCGCATCGTGGTCGACAGCATGGATACCTGTTATCGGGTACTTGGCGTCACTCATAATCTGTATAAGCCCATTGAAACCCGCTTTAAAGACTATATCGCGGTGCCAAAAACCAATGGTTATCAATCCCTGCACACCTCGTTGGTCGGTCCGCACGGCATTCCTGTAGAGATTCAAATCCGCACCCTGGATATGGATCATATGGCCGACAAAGGGGTCGCGGCTCATTGGATGTATAAGAAGACTGGGGAAAACTCTGGCCATACCGCACAGCAGCGGGCGCGCCAGTGGATGCAAAGCCTGCTGGAGCTGCAACAAAGTGCCGGCTCCTCGTTCGAATTTGTGGAAAACGTTAAAACCGATCTCTTCCCAGAAGAAATTTACGTATTCACCCCGGATGGCCGCATCGTCGAACTGCCCATGGGCGCCACGGCGGTGGATTTCGCCTATGCGGTACACACGGATGTAGGTAACACCTGTGTCGGGGCGCGGGTCAACCGCAAGCCTCATCCGCTGAGCAAGGCGCTCGATACCGGGCAAACAGTGGAAGTGATCACCAGCTCAGGGGCGCACCCTAATGCCACCTGGTTGAACTTTATCGTCACCGCCAAGGCACGTTTGTGCGTGCGCAACTATCTGAAAAATCAGCGTCACGAAGAAGCCTTACAACTGGGTCGTCGACTACTGGACTCGGCCCTTGGCGAGTATTCACTCGACAGCATCAGCAGCGAAACCATCAACCGGGTGCTCGAAGAGCATCAGGTCAATTCCATGCTGGAGCTAATGGTGGAAATTGGCTGCGGCAATATTATGAGTGTCCTGGTTGCCAAACGCCTGCTACAAAACGAGGAAGCAGATTTAGATAAACTCGCCACCTCGACCAAGGCGGCTATCATAGGTACCGAAGGCATGTTGGTGAACTATTCCAAATGCTGCCGTCCGGTACCCGGTGATGATATCGTTGCTTTTGTTAGTCAGGGTAAAGGTCTGACCGTACACCGCCAGGAATGTAAAAATATTCGTGGCTGGCGCAACGAATCATCAAAGTATTTCGTGGTGAAGTGGGAAGACAATTCGGAAAAAGAATATATCGCTACGCTACGGGTGGAAATTATCAACCACCAGGGTGCCTTGGCTAAGCTCACCAGCTTAGTGGCCTCTACCGGAGCGAATATTGTCGAACTGCAAACCGATGAAAAAGAAAGTAACCTCTACGTAATAGACCTCGGCGTGACGGTGAAAGACCGCATTCACGTTGCCAATATTATGCGTCGCATTCGGGTAATGCCGGATGTGCAAAAGGTTTATAGAAAAAAATAAAGGAAAATCATGAACAAAATCATTATTTCTACCGATAACGCTCCTTCGGCTATCGGTACTTATAACCAAGCCGTAAAAGTGGGAACAGCCGTTTATCTATCGGGCCAAATTCCACTAGTACCCAGCACTATGGAAATGGTTTCAGACGACTTTGCCGAGCAAACGCATCAGGTATTTAAAAACCTCATCGCCGTATGTGAAGCCGCCGGTGGTGAACTACAGGATATGGTTAAGGTAAATATCTTTTTGACCGACCTAAGCAACTTTGCCGTTGTTAATGAGATTATGAGCCAATACTTCAGAACCCCTTACCCGGCTCGCGCTGCCATCGGCGTAAAAGAGCTACCTAAGGGCTCACAGGTTGAAATTGACGGCATTATGGAATTACCGTCTACCAACTAATACCAATTCTGTTAAGTATGTGATCAGAAGTACTTTCGGCCATGGGGAAACTCATGGCTCCCCTCTTCTTGCATCTTCCAATCTCTTAATAAATTTCATACAGTAAGCTCTTGCCACTTTTCATTACGGTGCTCGCAAGGAAGTATTTGTGTTTGAATTAACCGACAACGGCCAAATAATAATTAAAATCAACGGGGATTGGGCGTTGCCGCCATCGAAAGCCTTACTGCTTGAAGCCTTGGCAAATTCGCCCTTTGGTAATTGCGATATTGCTCATACCGAAATAGATAAATTTTATGCCGGTGAGCAAGACGCCAGTCAGCTTATAGTAGCCAGGCAAGTAGATGCCCAACTCGAAGTCAGTATCAGTGATGATAAAATGACCGCCATCGGCCGCCTTACTACGCCGCGGGGCGGCAAAATGCTCACTTTGGACGAAGGCAAACGCGCCATAGTCCTAGCCGGTGTACGCAGAGGCTATCAACAACTGTTGTTAGAAAGATTACTGCAACAACAACTAAGCCAGAGCGCCGGGGTTACCGTCAAAGGCACACTAGCCAAGGGGCGCCTCCCCATTGATGGTAAAAACAGTACTCTGGTTAAAGAAACCCTCACCCTTAAAGACCGCATCAACAAACCGCAACACCGCGAGGATGGCACCGTTGATATGCGCGACTTTGGTAAACTAGCAAGTGTTGAGCCCGGCGCCCTGCTAATGACGCAAAAACCCGCCACTTTGGGCAAGGAAGGCTATACGGTCACTGGTGATATTATCGCCCCTAAGCCAGGCAAACAATCCAAGCTGATCCCAGGCGAAGGAGCCGCACTCAATCCCAATAACCCTTTAGAGCTTATTGCCACCACCAGA
Organism: Pseudoalteromonas qingdaonensis; assembly: GCF_038739665.1. NCBI lineage: Bacteria > Pseudomonadati > Pseudomonadota > Gammaproteobacteria > Alteromonadales > Pseudoalteromonadaceae > Pseudoalteromonas > Pseudoalteromonas qingdaonensis. The sequence goes on from NZ_JBCGCU010000008.1 coordinate 24,601, forward strand.
GGTGTACCGGTAGAAACCGCTCAGGGCATGCGCGTTGATGACATTTTCACCATAGGCGAGGTTAATGTTAAAAGCGGCCATATCGACTTTAACGGTTCGGTACTTGTCACCCAAGGGGTTGCTCCAGGTATGCGCGTCACAGCCAAAGGCGACATTACCGTACTAGGTACAGTGGAGTCAGCTGAGCTTAGTGCCGGGGGCGACATCTGTATTAAACAAGGGGTCTTTGGTCATCCTAATCACCAACAAGATGAGCATCAACTGACCTGTAAAATCAGTGCTGGCAACGAGGTTTATATCAGCCATGCCCAATATGCCTATGTGGAAGGCAATGATATTCATATTGAACGCCTGGCCAGTCATTGCCAGTTAAAGGCCATGACCAATATTATTATCGGCGCCAAGGATAATCCCAACGGCAAGCTGTTTGGTGGTGAAGTGCTGGACGCCTGTCGCTTAGAGGCTGGGGAAATCGGCAATGAATCTGGGGCCAAGATGCGCATTAATCTGCTCGCTCGCAGCATAGATATCAGCACCGAACAGGGTAATTATACGCAGCAACTGAGTGAAAACGATAACAAGCTCAGCGCCTTACAAGAAACCTTAGAAAAAGCCGAAGCCCTAAAAGATAAAGACAAGAAGAAACTGTTAATTGAAAAAATAGGGGCAACTCAGCTGGCCTTGGTACAACAGGCCGACGAGCTTGAAACCAAGCTAGCTAGCCTAGATAACACCTTAAGTACACTGGTGAGCGACGCCCAACTGGTCGCCCATCATAAGCTTAATCCGGGTGTCGCCATTCATATCTTAGATAAGGCAATGAAAACGGCGCGGCAATACCCGCCTTGTGTGCTTAAGCTGGAAAAAGGTAAAATTGAGCTAGAGTTTAAAACCAGTTAAGGGTGCCCACCGCGCTGGCACCCTTGGTTTTTTACGTAACGGATTGGCGTTAGAGTAAAGCTTCGCGTTGCTTCACTTCTTCTGACCACACGCCAACCTGCACCTGGCCGATATGACTTTTTTGTAACAGCAACATGACCAGTCGCGATTGGCCTATACCACCGCCTATGGTTTGCGGTAACTCCTTCGCCAGTAGCGCCTGATGCCAAGGCATCGCACTTTTATGGCTTTGGCCGCTCAGCTCAAGCTGAGTCAATAAGGACTCGGGACAAACACGAATACCCATGGAAGAAATCTCAAAGGCATCTTCAAGCACCTTGTTCCACACTAGAATGTCACCGTTTAAGCCAGGCAGCCCTTCCTCCGCCGTGGTTGACCAATCGTCATAATCCGGAGCTCGCACGTCATGGCGCAGACCATCGGCCAACTTACCGCCGATACCAATTAAGAACACAGCTCCCAAGCGCTTACAAATGGCACGCTCACGTTCTTTAGCGCTAAGATCAGGGTATTCCTGACGAAGTTTTTCCGCATGCACAAAGTGGATCTGCTCTGGTAACTGCGGTTCAATGCCAAACTCGCGGGCAACATATTCTTCGGTGGCTTTAAGAGCACCGTAGATGCTGGTTACAGTGTCTTTTAGTGAAGCCAGGCTGCGCTCGGTGCGCTCGCAAATAACCTTTTCCCAATCCCATTGATCCACATACACGGAGTGAATCGGGCTTAGCCTTTCCTCATCCGGACGCAGCGCCTTCATATGGGTATAGATACCTGTGCCAACGCTAAAGCCATAGTCACCTAAGGTTTTGCGTTTCCACTTAGCCAGAGAATGCACTACTTCATAGCTTTGCTGCGGCAGGCTTTTCACCTGCACAGATACCGCTTTTTCATGGCCGCTTAGCTCATCCTGCATGCCATCGCCAACCTGGGCCAAAATAGGCGCCTGCACTTCAACCAGGTTTAAGGCCGTGGCCAATTGCTGTGAAAAAACCTGTTTTACGGCACTAATTCTTTGTTGTTGTTGAATAAATTCTTGGCTCATGGCTCTCATTCCCATTGCTGCTGATTGCTTCGTTATTAAAAACAATACCGCAATCAAATAAACATTCAACACCATCTAAAAGAAATAGCTTTACTTAAAAACAAAAATCAATTTAACTTAAAAATATTAGATAAAATTTAATTAAAGGCGTATTTCACCATGACAAATTATCGATTCGACAATCTCGACAAATCCATACTCGGTGCCCTTATGACCAATGCCCGCACTCCTTATGCTGAATTGGCAAAACAATGCGGTGTAAGCGCTGGCACCATACATGTGCGCATTGAGAAAATGCGTCAGGCCGGGGTGATCACCGGCACTCAGGTGACAGTTGATGCCAAACGATTGGGCTATGATGTCTGCTGCTTTATCGGCATAAATCTCAATAACGCGCGCGATTACCCACAGACTTTGGAGCGCCTGCGCGAGCTTGATGAAGTGGTGGAGGCCTATTACACCACGGGCAACTACAGCATCTTTATTAAGGTGATGACCCGCTCCATCGAGCATCTGCAAGACGTGCTGATCAACAAGGTTCAGGCCATTGAGGCGATCCAATCCACGGAAACCCTGATCTCCTTACAAAACCCCATTAATCGCAACGTTGCCCCTTAAGGGGTGCGCCGCTGGATTGCACTTGCCTGATTAGCGTATAATCCCGGCACTTTTTTATTGCAGTCGAATTGGGCCATGACCAACAAGCGTTACCACCGAGTAAAACAGGTATTAGACAGACGACAAACCGACCTCACAGTATGTTTAGACGAGGTACATAAGCACCATAACCTTTCCGCCATAGTGCGCACCGCCGATGCCGTGGGTTGTCATAATGTCCACGCGGTCTGGCCAAAAGAGCAACGTCGTCTCACCAATAACACTTCGGGCGGCAGTAAAAACTGGGTGGAAACCCATATGCACGACGATATCGACACCGCGGTGGCAAAAATCCGCGAGCAGATCCCAGGCGTACAGCTACTGGCCACCAACCTAAGTGATGATGCCGTCGACTACCGCGATATCGATTACACTCAGCCCACCGCTTTTATTGTTGGTCAGGAGCGCGAAGGTATTTCAGATAAGGCCTTGGCCCATGCGGATAAACACATAGTGATCCCCATGCGCGGCATGGTGCAATCCCTGAATGTCTCGGTCGCCGCCGCCTTGATCTTGTATGAAGCACAGCGCCAGCGCGAGGCTAAAAACTGCTATGAGCGCGATATGCTCGACCCAGGCATTAAGCACAGATTATTGTTTGAAGGCTGCCACCCCATCATAGCCCAGCAGTGTAAAGAAAAGGGTCTTTCGTACCCGGCGCTGGACGACGAGGGCGAAATCATCGCCGATGAGACCTTCTGGAACACTCTACGTTACAAGCGCAAAGGTTAACTAGAGGCGGTTAACTACTTGAAAGGCAACCCCTTGGATCAGTACACTTAAGTCATTACAGATTCAAGGACGTGCCCATTGTCGAGCCTCAATACTTACCCGATCACCGAACTTAAAGGCGTGGGCCCGAAAATGGCCGAGCGCCTCAAGAAGCTCGGCATCCAAACCGTGCAAGATTTGCTGCTGCATCTGCCGCTGCGCTATGAAGACAGAACTCGAGTCGTGGCCATCAATCAGCTGCTACCGCACACCCATGTCTGTATTGAAGCGACCATAGAAAACGCCAGCATCACCTTTGGCCGGCGGCGCATGTTGCTCTGCCAGCTCAACGATGGCACCGGACGCATTACCCTGCGCTTTTTCAACTTCTCCGCAGCACAAAAAAATGCCATGCAAACGGGTAAGGTGATGCGTTGTTTTGGCGAGGTGCGCCGTGGCAATGCAGGGCTGGAAATGGCCCACCCGGAATACAGCATTAGCGACAGCGCCCAATCCTTGCCGACTCAAACTCACCTCAGTGCCATTTACCCGACTACGGAAGGGCTTAAACAGTTATCCCTGCGCAACCTGGTGGAGCAAGCCTTACAGGTTTTGGCCCGCGCGCCCATTGAAGAATTACTGCCAGAGCAATATCGCCCCGCCGGTTGGGCATTGAACGATGCCGTGCGTTATCTTCATGAGCCTCCCATAGACGCAGATATGCAGGCGCTGGAGCTGGGCACTCATCCGGCACAGCAGCGCCTCGCCTTTGAAGAGCTGCTCGCCCATAACCTGAGCCTATTGGCGTTAAGGCAAAAAGCACAGGCGCACAAAGCCGTCACCCTGGCGCCGACTCATGCCTTGGAGCCAGCCTTTTTAGCATCACTGGGCTTTGCTCCCACAGGAGCACAGCAAAGGGTGGTAGCGGAGATAAAAACCGATTTACAGCAGCCCTACCCCATGATGCGCCTAGTACAAGGCGATGTTGGTTCGGGTAAAACCCTAGTAGCGGCGCTCTCGGCCTTATGCGCCATTGCCGCCGGTTATCAGGTGGCGCTTATGGCACCGACCGAGATCCTTGCCGAGCAACATGCCCTCAATTTTGAGCGCTGGTTTAGCGAGCTGGGCCTAACGGTTACCCTGCTCGGTGGCAAAACCAAGGGCAAGGCCAGAGAGCAAACCCTCGAGGATATGGCCAGTGGTCAGGCACAAATGATTATCGGCACCCATGCCCTGTTTCAAGAGCAGGTGCAGTTTAACAACCTGGCGCTGATTATTATCGATGAACAACACAGGTTTGGCGTACATCAGCGCCTGGCGCTGCGAGAAAAAGGCAAGTTTGGCGACTGCTACCCGCACCAACTGGTGATGACCGCCACCCCTATCCCGCGCACCCTGGCGATGACCGCCTATGCCGACTTGGAAACCTCCATTATCGACGAGCTGCCGCCGGGGCGCACACCGGTCACCACAGTAGTTGTGCCCGACAGCCGCCGGGATGATGTGATTGACAGGGTGCGCCATGCGGTGCAGGAGCACGGCCGTCAGGTGTACTGGGTGTGCACCCTGATTGAAGAGTCCGATGCGCTGCAATGTCAGGCGGCTCAGCTGAGCGCCGAAGAACTGAGCGAGCGCTTGCCGCAATTGCGTATCGGCCTGGTTCATGGGCGTTTAAAGGCGGATGAAAAACAAGACATTATGACTCGCTTTAAAAAAGGTGAGCTGGATGTGTTAGTGGCCACTACTGTGATCGAAGTGGGTGTTGATGTGCCCAACGCCAGTCTGATCATTATCGAAAATCCAGAACGTTTAGGCCTAGCCCAGCTGCATCAGCTGCGTGGTCGAGTCGGCCGTGGCGCCGCCGCGTCTCATTGTTTGCTTCTGTATCATGCGCCCCTGTCACACACGGCGCAACAACGCCTGGGAGTGCTGCGCGACAGCAACGATGGTTTTGTCATTGCCGAACGCGACCTGGAAATTCGCGGCCCCGGCGAGGTGCTCGGCACCAAACAAACCGGTATGACCGACTTTAAAATTGCCGACCTGGAGCGCGACAAGGCACTGATTGGCCAATTACGCCCTCTGGCCAAACGCTTGCTGCACGAGCACCCGCAAGCCGCCATGGCATTGAGCCAGCGTTGGCTTGCCGGGCGTTCCAGCTACGCCCAGGCATAACTCCAGAGACATAAAAAAGCCCCGGCAACCAAAGTTGTCGGGGCTGATCAATTTTAAGTCCGGCTTAGAACTTGTATTCAATACCTAGGCCTAGGTAGTCTTCATCGTTTTCCGCCGCATCGTCGTCAAACTTAGTGTAGAAACCGAATAACTTAGTGTTTTTGTTGAACTTGTAATCCACACCCGCGGTGATGCCCGAGCGGTCTAGACCGTCGAAGTCCATGGTTTGGTACTGGGCTTTAAGCACAGTTTTGTCGATAGCGTAAGCCGCGCTTACTAGGAAGCCGTCTGCGTCTTCACCACCATCTACAGGTTCTTGAGTCTGGTACATGGCACCTAGTTTAAAACCGGCTAGCTTGGTTTGTACCGTTGCACGTACGATGTCATAACCTTTAACTTCGCTATCGGCCGCTACAGAGGCAAACCAGTTAGTTTCTTTAAGACCCTGGTCACCATAGGTCACGGCTACCGAGTAACCGTCATCCGCATCAACATCGTCTTCGGCGATGTAGCTGGCGATCACACGGAAATCGCTGTAGCTGTTAGAAGTATAAGTTACTGAGTTGCCTAGGCGGTTTTCACCTTTGAAGATGTTTTTGATATCGCCTTCAAGGTCGTTGAACTGGTCAATTTTACCTTGAGATTGCTTAAGCGCGGTGTCGTTACGACCCACTACAACTTGACCGAAGCTTCCTTTAAGACCAACATACTGGTTACGAGCGGTAATGTTATCGTCGTCGCCTTTAGAATCGGCATCGGAAACGTCTACTTGAAATTCAAGTTTATAAACTACGTCCAAACCTTCACTTATGTTCTCGGCACCTTTAAAGCCCAGGCGTGATGCATTACTTTTGATTTCAGTGAAAGAACCTTCACCTTCATCCGAAGACTGTATAGTTACATTGGCTTTACCATAGATATCAACCTCGGCAAGAGCGTTGAATGATAGACCTGATAGTACCGCTACTACTAGCGCAGAAGGAGCAAATCGCATAGTTGTTTCCTTAAAAAAATCGCAACAAGAGTTTCAATGCGTGCAGTCTGCCAGCAGTAAATTACAAAAATATGACAGCTGCAATCTAATATTCAACAAAAGGTCACCCATATGAAATTAAACTTTCATTTTATTGTCTTAAATTAATATTTTTAGGTAACTTTTTCGCCCAACAATTGTAGTTGCTGCTGCAACTTTTCAATCAGATCTTTTTGCTCATTATCCTTGTGGAAGGCAACAAATATATCCCGCGAGGTTTGCGGCACCCCTTCAACTAAAAACAGCTCACCTGAGTCCAGGTATTGCTGCGCTTGGACTCTGGGCACAAAGGCACTGCCGCCACAACGGAGGATCAACTCCAGGGCAATACGCCCTGTACTGGTGCGAAAATACGGCGGCGCCGAGTTCGCAAAGTTACGGGCATGCCATAAAGAAAAGGCCGTGCCCCAATCCACAAACACATATTGGTTATTGAAAAAGGACTCGGCGGTGGCGTCCGGATAGCTTGATAAGGGAATAATATCTAGGGTGCAGATGGGCTCCACCACCAATTCATCCACCTTGGGCAGGTCAAACAGCACAGCTAAGTCCAAGGTGCGTTCCAGTAGTAGTCGCGTGCTTTCCTGTTGGTTTTTCACCTCGGCAACTAGGGAGATCCCCGGCATGGCCGAGACTACATGGGCGATACCGAATTGCAAAAACGCATCCCAGATATTAGCGGTGCCACACAGCGCCAACTGACGACGCATATTATCGGCCAAAGCCACATCCAGCTTAGCCCGCTGCACTCCGGTGACAATCAGCTTGGCGTGCGGCAATAAGCGCTCCCCCGGTGGTGTCAGCTGAATATTGTTGCGCTGACGCAAGAACAGGTTGACCCCCAGGCTTTGCTCCAGCTGGCGGATACGAAAACTAACCGCAGATTGAGTAATGTAGAGATTTTCCGCAGCCCGGCCAAAATGGCGGGTGCGCGCTACTTCGATAAAGGTTTTAAGTAAATCGATATCCACTCGCTTTTATCCTCACGATAAAAATTTTTTGTTTAATAAAACCAGGCTTCTGTACCATACTCCAGCCGAAATCTCTTGTAAAAAGGAGTCTGCTATGACGGCCAATCAACTTGTCGAGTTACGCAAAGCGTTTCCATGTGATCATAAATTTTATAACGATGAAAAGTTTCCTCGTGGCTTTAGCCGCAGTGGTAACTTCACCCTGCTCGAGTCAGAAATCCTCGAACAGCATGGTCGTTTATTAAAGGCGTTGCAAGAAAAAACAGTAGAACCAAGCAACGACACCCAAGCGCACTTTGTCGCGGCCACAACCGGGCTGTCGACCCCAATCAACCCGATTGAAAGCGCCTGGATTAAATACCTTAAACTCACCACCAGCAAGGCCAGATTTTTTACCTTGTTTGGTCGCAAGCGCAGCTACGATGCGCCTGAAGTGGAAGTTGAAACCGATGCAGATGACCTGGATTAATTCCAGGTTTTTTTTGCTCGGAATTTGCAGCTAAGGCGGGCTTAGCCCGCTAAACTGCTTGCATTTATACGGCCAGGCGACGGCGGCTAAAGCGCCAGGAATCATAGCTGAATATCACCAGCGCCCCCCAGATACAGGCAAAGGTGATCATCCGCTGTGCATCGAATACCTCGCCATAAAACAGCACCGCCAGTATAAACATCAGGCTCGGACCTATATATTGGAAAAAGCCTATGGTGGCGTATTGCAGGCGCTTGGCGGCGGCGGTAAAGCATAATAAAGGCAAGGTGGTCACCACACCGGCGCTGATCAACAGCAGGTTAAGCTGCCAGCTGTTGCTGGTCAGATCCGAGCTGGCGGTGGGGGTCATAAAATACCAGTAGCCCAGTGCCGCCGGCAATAAAATCAGTGCTTCTAATAATAAACCGGGTAAGGACTCCACCGGCATTTTCTTACGGATCAAACCATAAATAGCAAAAGAGCCGGCTAAGGCAAAAGCCACCACGGGAAAGGAACCAAAACTTAACACCTGGATAATCACCCCAGTGACCGCCAAGGCCACGGCGGCCAATTGCCAACGGCGCAAACGCTCACCTAAAAAGGTCACCCCAAGTAACACGTTTAGTAGAGGATTAATGTAGTAGCCCAAACTGGCATCGAGCATATGGTCGTTATTCACCGCCCAGATAAACAGCCACCAGTTGAACCCCAATAAAGACGCGCTGAGCACTAGCATGATTAGGTACTTGGGCTTCGCTATGATCGCCTGCACCTTATGCCACTGCTTAACTACTGCAACGATCACTGCCAAAAACAGTACAGACCAAATAATGCGATGCGCCAGGATTTCCAGCGCTGGCACCTGCAGCAGTTGTTTAAAGTAAACAGGGGCAAAACCCCACATAACAAAGGCTGATGCGGCAAAGAGCACACCCTTTTTTTGCTCTGGATGGGACGACATAAGGGAACCACACTAACTAAAAAGCGTATTTTACGCGCGCACCTGCCGCAGAGCTAGCACTATCCGACTAAATAAGTACCTGTGCCATAAGCGATTTGCACTCCCAATTCATTATGCAGTTCCATCCGGCACACGCACACCTTATTGCCTGAGCGGATCAACACGGCACTGGCGCTAAAACGCTCGCCCTTACCTGGGCGTAAATAGTCGCTGCGCAAGTCTATGGTGCTCAAGGTAGCCAACCTGCTTTTCAAACTGGTAAGGGGCTCACCATCAAGTTTATCCACCACCGAAGCCGCCGCCAAAATACCACCCACCGTATCTAACAAAGAGGAGATCACCCCGCCGTGTAAAATGCGTTGCTGCGGGTTGCCAATCAAATCATCCCGCCAGGGCATATGAATGCGCGCCGACTCGCCATCAAGATGCGTGATCTCTATGCCAAGCAGCTGACTAAAGGGCATTTGCGCAAAAAGCAGGGCTAACTGCTCATAGGCGAAGGATTTTTCCATGACATTCTCTAATTTGATGATACTGGTAAGATGAGTCCATCCTAGCGCGAGATTAGTTTTTAAGCAAAGTTCTCGCCTTTAATGCAGCACCTACAGACAAGGTCAATAAAAGGCTCTAAAATAGCTCGCCATGAGCACAGTATCCGCATTATTCAACGAGCCAACGCCAGAGCAAATTCTGCAACAGGTTTTTGGTTATAACCAGTTTCGCGACGGTCAGCAGCAGGTGATAAACGCCGTGCTGGCGGCTCAAGACGCGCTCGTTTTGATGCCGACCGGCGGTGGTAAATCCCTTTGTTATCAAGTACCAGCCATGATATTGCCAGGGCTCACCCTGGTGATCTCCCCCTTGATTTCACTGATGCAGGATCAGGTCACTCAACTTAATGCCCAGGGCGTTAAGGCCGCCTTTATTAATAACTCCCTCAGTCGTGAAGAACAGCAGCTAGTTTATCAGCAGCTCCATGATGGCGAGCTAAAGCTCTTATATGTGGCCCCGGAAAAAGCGCTGCAATATGAGTTCCTCGAGCGCCTGAGTTATTTGCATTTAAGTTTAATAGCCGTTGATGAAGCGCACTGCGTTTCTCATTGGGGACACGATTTCCGCCCCCATTACTTCCGTTTAAGCGAGTTAAAACAGCGCTTTGCCCAAGTGCCTATGATGGCACTGACGGCCACCGCCGACAGCGCCACGCGCGTGGATATAGTCAATCAGCTGGGACTTACCTCCCCCTATATCCATATCGGCAGTTTCGACCGACCCAATATTCGCTACACCCTGGAAGAAAAATTTAAGCCCTTTGCCCAGCTGTTGCGTTATCTGCGCACCCAAAGCGGACAAAGCGGCATCATCTATTGCACCAGCCGCAAACGAGTCGATGACCTGGCACAAAAGCTCAGTGAGTCCGGACTGAACGTCGCCGGCTACCACGCAGGTATGAGCAATGAGTCCCGCCATTTTGTCCATAACGCCTTTGCCAAGGATGATATTCAAATCGTGGTTGCCACGGTTGCCTTCGGCATGGGCATCAATAAACTCAATGTGCGTTTTGTGGTGCATTACGATATCCCCAAAAATATCGAGTCTTACTATCAGGAAACCGGCCGTGCTGGCCGTGATGGCTTGGCCGCCGAGGCCATTATGTATTTCGACCCTGCCGATGTGCCCAGGGTAAGACGCTTTTTTGAAGATATCGAAGACGAGCAAAGACGTCGGGTTGAAGAGCAGCGTTTTAATGCCATGGCCAGCTTTGCCCAAGCGCAAACCTGTCGCCGGCAAATCCTGCTTAACTACTTTAGTGAGTATCAGCGCGAAGCCTGCGGCAACTGCGATATTTGCCTTAATCCGCCGCAACGTTTTGACGGCACCTTAGTGGCACAACAGGCGCTTTCTTGTGTCTATCGCGCCGGCCAGAGATTTGGTTTAGGTTATATCGTCGAATTACTGCGCGGCGCCAATACTCAGCGTATTCGCGATTTAAACCACCATACCCTGAGCACTTATGGCATAGGCAAGGAGCACAGCGGCGAATACTGGCTCAGTATCTTGCGCCAGCTGGTGCATCAGGGCTTGCTGCATCAGGATATCAGCCAGGGCTCAATCTTATGCCTGACCGAGGCGGCGCGTCCGGTATTAAAAGGTGAATACCAACTGCAACTGGCCGAGCCACGGCTACAGGCCCAGCACGTATCTCAGGATAAGCTGGCGCAGTTTAACTACGACAAGAAACTGTTTGCTAAGCTGCGCGCCTTGCGTAAACAGCTCGCCGATGAAGACGATGTGCCGCCCTATGTGGTCTTTACCGATAAGACATTGGCGGAGATGGCACAATCTATGCCCACCAATGATACCGAGTTTTTAAAGGTTTCCGGCGTCGGCTTTAGCAAGTTAACTAAATATGGTGGCGCCTTTATGACTCTGATCCGCAACTACTTATCTGCGGAATAATCCGCTTGTTGATACCAATTCTGTTAAGTATGTAATCAGAGATAGCGCTGGATAAATGATGTGATAACAAGGCGGAATTTTTCTTATGTAGTATTCTACATCGAAAAATTCCAACACAGTTAGCACGATATTGAGCCCGCTAGAATGATTAGCTATTTAAGTGAATTGGTATGTGCCCCCTGACTATGGGGCTGACCGTAAAACTTAGCCAGTTTATCAATTTGCTGCTCGGTTAAGGATGCGGCAATGGCCGACATCAGCGCATGGCGGCGCTTACGGGTGCGGTAATCAAGTAACTGCTGGCGCAAATAGGCAATATGCTGGTCTTTTAAATGTGGTGTGTTGGCATTGCGAGCAATACCATCGAGGCCATGACAGCTCTGGCAGCGAGCCGCCAAGGGCTCGGCACTCACTTCAAAAGCCAGCAATAAAATCAAAATGAAGTAACTATATTTCATATAGATAGAGAGAGAGTAAAAAAGTGACCACTCTAAGTCTAGACCGAGATCATCAGGTGATCATCATTAATCCGGATATCATGCCGGAAGCGGATGAATTCGATTTTTGGGGGCAGATTTTTCTGCACCAGGATGAAATTAGCATAGGCGAGTTTTCCCAAGGCGCCGACCGCCATATGCTGCGCTTTCATTACCGCAATTGTCCTTTTGAGCTGCATTTTGAATATTATGGCGATAATCTGTGGATCGCCGCCAGTGGCACCGAGTCCGAGTTACTTCTTGAAAGTTTAACAGATTATTTGAGCGCAAATTAACGCTTTGTGCAGTAGACTGAAATAACGGAAGCTAAAAAAATAGTGAGTTAGATGAAACGGCTAGCGGTGATTTTAGGGATCTTAGTAGGAGTGCAAGGGCAGGCCTTAGCGCAGTGTAAAAGTGAACCCTTGGCTCCCGATTCAGAGCAATTGTTATCGCGACAACTCGCCGATAAACAGCCACTCCCCGATGCCGATGGCAAACTCCAAATCGGCAGCATTCGTTTTATCCAAAACAATATTTTCGATACCGACCTGCCAAGCGAAGACAATTGGCTGTTTCACCTTGCCAATAATATGCACATTATGACCGAGCCGCAGGTATTGAAAAACATCCTGCTGTTTAGCGAAGGGGACCTCTACACTCCCGAACTGCTGCGTGAATCCGAACGCCTGCTGCGCCAGCAAGGCTATTTATATGACGCCCAGATCAGCGCCACCAAACGCTGCGAAGAATCTGTAGATGTAGTGATCACCACCCGCGAGCTTTGGACTCTGCTGCCGGAGATCAGCTTTAGCCGCAGCGGCGGCGAAAACCGCTCCACCTTTGGTTTTCGCGACAGTAACTTTTTAGGCTGGGGTAAACGCCTGTCTTTGGTGCGCACCAATGATGATGAACGCAACGGCTACGAATTTACCTATGCCGACCCCAATATTTTCGGCAGCCGTTACCAGGGCCGCCTTGAATATGCCGACAACAGCGATGGCGAACGCCATTGGCTGTCCCTGAGTTACCCCTTTTATTCATTGGACACCCCTTATAGCTACGGCTTTGCCTACGGCAGTAATAAACGCGATGAAAAGCTCTATGATAAGGGCGAAACGATCAGTGAATTTTCTCAGGACACCAGTAACAGCGAGGTGTTTTTCGGCATCGCGCGACGCCCAGCGGAGCATTGGACTCAGCGCATACGTTTTGGCTACCGTTACCATAAAGAGCGTTTTTACGAACTGCCAGAAACCTACGCGCCCATCGCCACGGAGCGCACCCTGTCGTATCCCTATATCGATATTAGCTGGTTCGAGGATGACTTTGTTAAGGTGCATAATATAGATACCATTAGCCGCACCGAAGACTTAAACCTGGGTTGGCAGATCCACACCCAGCTCGGCTATTCTCCAAGCTCCCTAAGTGATGACGCCAGCCGCTACGTGGTTAAACTTAATGTCGCCCGCAGCCACTATATCAGCCAGCAAAGCTTATGGCGTTGGTCGCTCGGCATAGATGGCACCATACGCGAGCAAGACTTTGATGCCGAAAACCTCTTCTTCGGCGCTCAGGCCGAATATCTCTTTAACAGTGATGATGCCCAGTCCTGGTACGTGAAGGCCCAGGTGGATGCAGCCGAAGGTCTCACCGCAGATAAACAGCTGCCATTAGGTGGCGACAGCGGCTTGCGCGGCTATCCGCATCATTATGATCTCGGCGACCGTCGCGCCCTGTTTAGCGTGGAAAAGCGCTATTACTGGCAATATAACCTGTGGCAGTTATTTAGCGTGGGTGGCGCCTTTTTTTACGATGCCGGTCAGGCCTGGTTCCATGACAATCAGGACAACGCCCATTTTCGCCATAATATTGGCTTCGGCTTACGCCTGGCACCGAGTCGTGCCAATGCCGGTGCGGTGATCCACCTAGATGTCGCCCGCCCCATCAACCGCAGTGATGATGTCGACCCGCTGCAGTGGCTGGTGAGTGTGAAAAAAACCTTCTAACACACTTTGTTACATCAATATTCCATGCTATATAGCTGCTTTTATTGCCTCCTTTATTAATAGGAAAACGTCGGTGTCGCTACTGGAATTAGTCAGCCAAAACTATAAATGGATTGTCACCTTGGGGGTGCTACTGCTCTTCCCTTTGTTGGTGCGCTTACAGCAAAAAATATTCGATAGAGCCATACAGGGGCGCGTCGACCCACACCGCAAACAGCGGGCGCAATTGCTGCTGAAGATCTTATTAGCCATAGTGCTGATTTGTATGCTGCTGGTGTTTTGGGGTATAGAGCTGCGTGGTCTGTTGGTGCTGGGCTCAAGCCTGTTTGCCATGCTTGGCGTGGCCATGTTTGCCGGCTGGTCACTGCTTTCCAACCTGACCTCATTCTTATTGATGTTTGCACAGAACGACTACCGCATCGGCTACTGGGTCAAGGTGATCGATGGCGCCAATTTTGTCGAGGGGCGTATTGTTGAAATGGGGCTGATGAATGTGGTGCTTGAGCATGTTGATGGCCATAAGGTGCTCTACCCCAATAACCTCTTTGTTACCCGCCCGGTTATGGTGCTCAACAAGGCTCCAGTCAAAGCCAAGCCGATACGCAAAATTCTCGGACCAAAAAAATAAGCGCCATCAGGCGCTTATTTTTTATCAGTTGTTAAGCTCGGCTGTTTTGAGCTCATCGTCCATATCACTGATCTCATCGATAAAGGTTTCCAATTGCTGCTCAACAATGGCGTTAGCATGGGCAAAATAAGCCAGATGGAATACCGCATCGCCTTCATTGACCAACGGCAAGGTTTGCTGACCAATCACTATGCCACTGCGCGGTGCCAGCACGGCACACTCGGTATCGCCAAGCGGGCTATTGATATAGGCCAAAACCTGACCCTGACGCACCCGCTCACCGAGCGATACCTGAGCACGAATAATGCCGTCGGTTTCGGCACGGATCCAACTGGTGGCCGAAGCAATCACAGGTTCAGCCTGTTTGCGTACCCGCTTGCCGCGCAACATACGCAGCTTACGCATCACGTTTTCCACTCCTTGTACGCCAGCGGCAATAGCAATAGGGTCAAAGCGCAGTGCCTCACCGGCTTCATAAGTGATCACCGGAATACCACGGGCCGCCGCTTCAGAGCGCAGTGAGCCGTTGCGCAAGGAGGCGTTGATCACCGCCGGAGTGCCAAAAGCATTGGCTATTTTAGCGGTTTCATCATTGCTCAAGTCGGCGCGAATTTGCGGTAAATTGGTGCGATGCAACGCACCTGTGTGCAAGTCGATAATATGACTGCAGTGCACCGCCACCTCGTTAAAAAAGGTGTTGGCCATGCGCCCGGCCACAGAGCCACGGATCGAACCAGGGAAACTGCGGTTTAAATCGCGTCTATCCGGCAAGTAACGAGACTTATGAATAAAACCGAACACATTAACCACGGGCACCGCAATCAAGGTGCCACGCAGCTTGGCGACATCCACCTTGGCCAGAGTTTGCCGTACTATTTCCACGCCGTTGAGCTCATCGCCATGAATGGCCGCACAAATTAACAGAGTCGGCCCAGGCTCAACACCGTTGACCACTTCTAAATTAATGGTCAGGGGTGAGTGGGTGTACAATTTGGCCGCTTCGAGTTCAAAGACACGACGCTCTCCGGGAGCAACCTGCTCCCCTAATAAAGTAAATGGCGGATTTTTCTTAGCCCTTGCCACGGGTTCTCGTCCTTTTTTCTTTCGCGTTCTTTTCAATAAATTGAATGATCATGGTGGCAATGTCTTTACCTGTCGCCACTTCAATACCTTCTAAGCCCGGTGAAGAGTTTACTTCCATCACCAAAGGACCGCGCTCCGAACGTAGCAAGTCAACACCGGCCACATTCAAGCCCATGGCCTTGGCCGCCGCTACTGCGGTTTTACGCTCTTCCGGAGTAATGCGAACCAGGCTGGCACTGCCGCCGCGGTGCAGGTTAGAGCGGAATTCACCCTCTTGCGCCTGACGCTTCATCGCCGCAATAACGCGATCGCCAATAACGAAACAACGAATATCAGCGCCGCCCGCTTCTTTAATGTATTCCTGTACCATGATGTTGGCTTTAAGACCCATAAAGGCCTCGATTACGCTTTCCGCCGCCTTGCGCGTTTCCGCAAGCACCACGCCAATACCCTGGGTGCCTTCAAGCAGCTTGATCACCACGGGTGCACCGCCAACCATTTCCAACAAGTCTTTTACGTCATCGGGCTTTGATGCAAACCCGGTGACCGGCATGCCGACCCCTTTACGCGACAACAATTGCAAAGAGCGCAGCTTATCGCGCGAGCGAGTAATCGCGACCGATTCATTAACCGGATACACGCCCATCATTTCAAACTGACGTAATACCGAGCAACCATAAAAGGTTACCGAGGCGCCGATACGCGGAATAATGGCATTAAAACCTTCAAGTTTTTCACCCTTGAAGTGAATTTCCGGCTCCTGCGAGTTGATATTCATATAACAACGCAGCGCATCCAACACCTGCACCTCATGGCCACGCTTTTCAGCCGCTTCAATCAGGCGGCGAGTAGAGTAGAGATTTTTGTTGCGCGATAAAATACCAATTTTCATAGTTATCCTTATAACCTTGTTTGGTGTGAGAGCTCAGGGTCAACCACAATGCGGCCCACCATGGCGGTGCGCCCTAGCAGCATACGAAACTTCATAGTATCGCGGTTAGTCAGCGTTGCTTCTATAGGCCATTGCTGGCCATCAATACTCAATAAAGTTTCAATCACATAGCGCATTTCGCTATGGCCGCCAGAATCGGTGACGGTGCGCTCATCTTTTACTTTAGCTTGGCACTGAATTTCGGTTTCGACATCCTCTTGATTAGGATGCACCCAAAAACGCACCCACTTTTCGCCATCCTGCATAAAAGGTTCAACCTTAAAGGCGTGAATACATGAGGTGCGAGCACCGGTATCTACTTTGGCTTTGATCTGTTCGATCCCTAACTCGGGCAACGCAACCCACTCGCGCCAACCTACTAAAATTCTGTTTTCCATAATGGCTACCGGTTCAGTGCTCCAACTAGGAGCAAGTTGTTAAAGATCCGCTTTATACGGTAATTCAGTTCAATTAACAGTGAATTAATTTACTCGAGTCGATTAATATAATTAATTGACCTATTTACACTTGTAGTCAAGGATAGAGGAAAATAACGACAACAAAAAGTGAATTTCCTCATGAGTGCATTAATCCATGCTTTAGTACTCGACGGCCAAGGTGGCATTAGCAAAGAGTTGACCAATATAGACCAAGTCAGCGCCTGGCAAAGTACCGACGGATTACTGTGGCTGCATCTCGACTATTGTTTTGATGAAGCCAAAGACTACCTTAACTGCATTAACTTAAGTGATTTTGCCTACCAATCATTACTGGCCGATGAAACCCGCCCGCGCACTGTGCCCGATGACCAAGGCACTCTGATGTTTTTGCGCGGCGTTAACCTGAATCCGGCGCAAACTCCGGACGATATGGTGTCTATTCGCCTTTATGTCAGCGAGCAGGTGATTGTCTCCACCCGTCACCGTCGCCTGCTTTCGGTAAGCGCCCTGGCGGACTCGCTGCGTGCCGGCCAAGGCCCCATAAATGCATCGTCAATTATTTGCCAACTGAGTGAAAACCTCACCTCACGGATGCAAGATGTTATCGACGAACTTGAAGATAAGCTCGACCAGTTTGAAGAGCAGGTAGATGGCAGCAACAAGCCCCATGATCATAATGCGCTCTCTCAGGTACGCAGACAAACCATAGGCTTAAAGCGTTATATCCGTCCGCAAAAAGAGGCCCTGCGCGCTTTGCTGACGCAGCCGCCGAGCTGGTTGGCAGATGAGGATAGCTCGCGCATCAGCGAAACCATTAACCATCTGGTGCGCTATTTGGAAGAGCTGGATATGAATATAGAGCGCGCGCAAATTATTCAGCAAGAGGTTTCCAGTCAGGTTTCTGATCAGCTCAATAAACGCATGTATGTGATGTCTGTAGTGGCGGCGCTGTTTTTGCCCTTGGGCTTTTTAACCGGCCTGCTGGGGGTGAATATAGGCGGCATACCGGGCACAGAGTCCGATGCGGCTTTTGCCATTTTCGTTATCGCCCTGGTGGCTCTGACTGGGCTGATTGCCGTTTATTTTAAGCTAAAGAAATGGCTTTGATCTGATCCAGACGCACACTTTCGTGGTTGCTAAAGTGCAGCCACTCGCCCTGGCCGCTGATAATTCCTACGTCTTCGGCCTGGGCACAAAACTGCTCACCACTGTGCAAAGTTACCGCCACCTCATTATGACGCATGCAAAAAATCTCAATCAGGTCATGCTGCTCACAGGAAATCGGTGTATAGCTCATCCACTTCTGCTCCTTTAAAAAAATGCACTCTTCTCTTATAGCATAGCGACAAGAAAAAGGGGCTCATTGAGCCCCTAACTTTCGTTTATTAAAAACGATAGGTGATATTGCCGTAGATAAAGCGCCCATCCAGGCTGTATGGCGCAAAAGGCGTGTATGGGAAGATCTGATTAAAATCAGACTGGCCAACATTATCCACAGTGGCCTGCGGATATTGGTCGAACAGATTGTTGGCGCCTAAAGCCAGCTTCCAACTGGCATCAGGGTGATAAGCCACTTCCAGGTCGGTCAGCCATTTCGCATCCAGATATTCGTCACGCTCCGGCTGCGAGGAAATATCCGCTACTTCACCGTAGCGAGTGAGGCGTAACGTGGTTTGCCACTGCCCCAGGTTCCAAATCGCCGCCAAGTTTAGCTTGCTGTCCGGCGTACCCTCTTCAAAACGGCCAATTTCACGGCGGGCAAACAGCTGATAGCTCTCGCCCAGTGAGTCCAGCTCTTCTGGGTTGTCTTTAACGGCGGTGACTTCAGTGTCGTTAAAGTTAGCCGCCGCGCTTAAACGCATATCGCCCCAGTTTGCCAAATCAAGCTGATAAGTAGCGACGATATCCACGCCCTGAGTGCGCGAGTCGATGGCATTGGTAAAATAACGCACGCTCTCAACATTGGTCTCCCCGGCCGCCGCTAGAATGGCCGCCACTTCAGCGCCTTCGAGGTTTTCCGAGAGCACAATGCGATCGTCGATATCAATACGGTAGGCATCCAGGGTCAGGCTAAAGGCACCACGGTTATAGATAAAACCAGCGGTGATATTGACCGACTCTTCGGCTTCCAAAGGCTCAGCACCCAAGGCTTGTGCCGCAGCGGTATCAGCAGGGAACAAACCTATTTCAAACGGCTTGTTATTCTCTAGCACGGTTGATATCTGGCGATATGAGCTTTGTGCCAAAGACGGCGCACGGAAACCGCTGCTGATGGCACCGCGCAGGCTTAGATTGTCGCTAACGCTATAACGGCTTGCCAGTTTCGCTGTAAAGGTGCTGCCAAAGTCACTGTAATCTTCCAAACGACCGGCCAAAACCATATTCCAATCATCGCTTAGGTAGGTATCGAACTCCACAAACAAGGCCATATTGTAGCGACTTTCATCGGTCACACTGGCAGGGCTAAAACCAGGCAGAACCTGAGCACCACCGGCTCCGATCGGCGCACCATTGCTGTCAACGGCGGTAATGTAAGAGGCCTCTTCGCCTTGCTCGATTTTATAGCCTTCACGACGGTACTCGGCACCGATAGTGAAAAACACATCATCATTTAGACCCAAATCAAGCACGGTGCTGGCATCGGCGTTAACCAACCATTGGTCATACACCAGGGCGCCGTTATCGAATTCACGCGGGCTATTAATACCCAGCGAGGTATTCAAGCTATTGCTGACGCCGAAGGCAAAGTCGTTGCGACCATAGTTGCTGCTGATATCCCAGCTCCAGTCGCCGCTTTCCCCTTCCAGGCCAAGGGCCAGGGCATAGTCTTTCACCTGGGTGTCGATTTGTGGCAAGAAACCATCGGGGTAAAGCTCAGTTACATTGCGGTTATCCTTGGCGCGGCGAAAAAATCCGCCCGAGTTACCCTCACGCTCTGAGTAGCTGCCAAAGGCATATAAGCTGTAGCCCGACTCTAACTCATAGCCGCTATTGATAAACAAGGCGACATCTTCAAGCGCCGCCTTGCCGAAGCGGTGGTTATATCTGTCTATGGTAAATTCACGCGGGTCCAGGCTGCCATCCTCAAGGCGAGCATACTGCTCGCGGGGATCAAAACCAGAGCGCAGGGTCGACTCATGGTCACGGTACTCTAAGGCGATATTGACAAAGCCATCATCCCCTAAGGCCAAACCTGTGTTGGCACTAAAGGTACGGTTGGCACCATCGTTAATGCGGCGGTCGTCGCCGGTTACAAAGGCCAGGTTGCCGTTATTATCGGCGTAGGCACTTTCAAGCTTCGGCACACCGGCCATTTGCGTATCGTACTCGCCGTAGGTAGCGCTGATGCTGCCGCCTTCATCGGCGTCCTTAAGCACTATATTGATGACCCCGGCTATGGCATCCGAGCCATATTGAGCGGCGGCGCCATCACGCAGCACTTCAACACGCTTAATGGCAGCAACTGGGATCATGTTCAAATCCACCGCGGTCGAGCCACGACCTACAACACCGCCCAGGCTTAATAAGGCGCCGGCATGACGACGCTTACCATTGACCAGTACCAGGGTATGATCCGGTGCTAAACCACGTAATACAGCGGGGCGGGCATGATCCGTACCATCGGATAAGGTGGCGCTGGGGTAGTTAAAACTCGGCACCTGAGTGGCCAAGACTTGGCTTATCTCCAACTGACCTGTGCTGGTCATATCATTACTGGTGATCACATCCACAGGCACTGTACTCTCGCCAAGGCTACGCAGGCTACGACGAGTACCAGTCACGGCAATCACTTCCATATCCTGCTGGGCCGCATTACCATTTTGCGCCGTAGCGGCAAGGCTTGGCGCACTGCTTAACGTCGATGCGATAGCCAGGCTTAAAGCCAGCTTATTGGTTGTAAAAGTCATGAGAATCCCTCGAATACTGGAATATGCTAGTAAAATAGGGGGCAATCATACGTAGCCGTTTCGGTAACAGCAAATAGCAAAATAAGCTAACTTATTCACCTAAACAAGCACTTAATAACACACCGTTTAATTAGTAAAAAAAGTGCTAACAAGGCGCTATAAACATGCAAAAAAATGAGGCTCGGTTTGTTCTTTGGGCAATTTTAATACGCTGAAAAGTTCAATATCTTGCGTCGTCATAGCGACAAGAGCAGGGTTAGCGCTAGGCAAATATCCGAGCAAACACATACAGAGGAAACAAGGTAAAAAATCAGAAGCTATAAAGACAAGCAATAATGGCGCTCTCGGCAGGGATCGAACCTGCAACTTGGCCTCCGGAGGGCCACGTGATATCCATTTCACCACGAGAGCGATTTCGTCGCCACCAGAGGATGGTGTCAACTGCGCCTATAGTAATGGCATCCCTTGGGAAATACCAGCCCTCGCGAATCGGATGGCGATAATTTATTCAGGGGTAAAACACTTAAACGAGATGAAAAAGCACATGTGGATTAGGTAATTAGCTCATCCAAGCTCGACTTGGCCTCATCAATACGGTGCAGTACCTGATGACGTGCGTACCAAAAGTAATTTAGGGCCGCCACCAGCTTTTGCATGGCCTTGAACTTCAGCCAATTTCCTTGCAATTCAAGGGCGCTAAAATACTGGCTGAACAGCCACTCTTGCTGCTCCACTGAGAGCTTAAAGCTCAGGGTTAACATGGCCAGATCGAAGTAACGGTCACCATGCTGGGCATATTCAAAATCTATGCACTGCCATTGTCCACGGTGGCTGATAATGTTCTCTTTGATCAGGTCGTTATGGCAGAAACAGTAATCCTCTGAGGTGGTTTGCGTCTGCGCTACCACTTCCTGCAACGCCTGAGCATAAGGGTGATAATAAGGTTCGCTGGCATAACCGGCCAGCTCATCATGTAAATCCAGTGCTGCGCCACTGCTTGGCAAAGCGTGAATTTGCGTCAAACGTATCAGGGCTTGCTCACCATCAAAATCACTCGGCATCTGCCCTGGAGCATAAGCGAAAATGGCACAGCGATGCCCCTTGTCCACATAAACAGGGGCCGGACACACGCCCAGCTGTGCCAGAGTACGCTGGGCGTCGATGGCGGCATCGGGTACCTGCCTGCCATAGAGCTTTACCAGCCAGGTGCCTTGCTCGGTATCAACGCGGTAATTCTCGTTGCTTACCCCCTGTGGCAAAAAGGTAATTTGCTCAATCACCGCATCGGCTTTAAATGCCGTGACCAAGGCATGGATGCGACCCACCGACTCAGGCATAAGCCGGCGCTCCTTCTTCCTTCTGTTGATATTGCTGGCGCCAACGCAGGTAGCCGGCAATCGCCATAAAGGTATAAAACACAAATAAAACCACGGTCGGATAATAGCCCTTGGCCAGATACAAGTAGATGGAGGCGGCGTCGATCACTACCCAATAAAGCCAGTTTTCCAACACTTTTTTCGCCACAAAGTAAGTGGTGAGCACCGCAAAGCAGGTGGTTAAACTGTCAAGGTAGGCATAATCGGCACGGGTGTAATTATCCATGAAATAGCCTATGCCTGCGGCAATCAGCGCGGTCGCAACAATCAGCTTGGCATGTGTGCTCAGGCTATAGCTGACAATGCCCTGTCTCTCGCTGCGCTCTTTGCCATAGCGCCATGCCCACCAGCCATAAATAGCCATACCCATATAATAAAAATGCAGCAAGGATTCCATCAACAAGGCGCCCTGCCAATACATCAGGGTGTAGATCAGGGTACTGAAAAAGGCTGCGGGCCAGCACCACAGGCTTTCGCGCATAGCCAACAACAAATAGGCCACGGAAAGCGCTACCGCCGCATATTCCCAGCCGGACATGGCAGCAAAGCCAGATAAGGTGCTATTTAAGGCGTCCATAAGGCATTCCTAAGAGTTAGTCTTGAGGCGACAGATCGCCATACAAAAACTTACAAACAAAAATGGCCTTACCAAATTGCTCATAGGAACGCTTGATCTCGGCACTCAACACCGCCATCACGGTATCATAATCGCCAAACACCTGAGTCGAAAGCGTATTGGTGATCACCTTAAGCTCTTTATGCTCGTTAAGGCGGTCAATAAAATCTTTAATAAAGGGAATATAGTCTTGATGCAGCGGATACTTACTGATTTCAACGGTCAGTTTCATGGTCATATCACTAATACTAAGAATAAAGAATGCCGCTATTGTAACCTGAACGGCTATCAACTTAATATACTTGGCATAGCTCAAAATCGGACAAGGCAATGGAGCGGAAGATAGCTAAGGCGCCTACTAGCTAAGTGCGCATCACCCCAGCTCCTTGAAACACAACAAACTCTTCCTCTCAAAAGGCATGAAAATCGAAATATGATCAATTATGGCAATTGCCGCTTCGTTCATCACAAGGCGAGCAAATCAGGGTATAGTGTTAACAAAATCACCTTGTTAGCCGTAAGTTAGTCCTAAGATGAAACGAATAGCCATTATTGAAGACGAAGCCGCGATCCGCGATAACTATGTAGAAATGTTGCAAGGGCAAGGCTATGAAGTGCAAGGTTTCGCCGACAGGCCCAGTGCCGAACTGGCGCTGAGCGAACGTTTGCCGGATCTGGCTATCGTTGATATTGGTTTAGGCAATGAAATTGATGGCGGTTTTATGCTGTGCCAAAGCTTACGGGCACGCTCTCAAACCCTGCCGATTATTTTTCTCACCGCTCGCGACAGTGAAATAGATACAGTATGTGGTCTGCGTATGGGTGCCGATGATTATCTTACCAAGGACATCAGCATGGCTCATTTGGCGGCGCGTATCGCTGCGCTGTTTCGCCGCGTTGAAGCGCAAGGCTTACCCAGTGAGCAAGAGGACACCCTGGTGCAAGACAAGCTGGAGCTGAACTTAAAACGTTTGCGCGCCAGTTGGCTGGGCGAGGCGGTGGATTTGACCGTGACCGAGTTTTGGATGGTGCATTCACTGGCCAAGCGTCCGGGGCATGTAAAAAGCCGAGATGAGCTGATGAGCGATGCCAAAATTTACGTTGACGACAGCACCATCACCTCCCATGTAAAACGCATTCGTCGCAAGTTTCAGGCACTCGATGCTCAGTTCGATTGCATCGACACCGTATATGGCATGGGTTATCGCTGGGAAAGCAAATAGATGGCGCGCTTTGGCCTTGGGCTGCGCAGCAAGGTTGTCTTGCTGTCCTGCTTTTTACTTGTACTGCCCTGGCTTGGCTACGAATATGTATGGGAAATGGAAAAGTATCTGCGCCAGGGTCAGGAAAAAACCCTAGTCGGTACCACAAGAGCGCTGGCCACCGCCCTGCATGAGCGCCCCGCGTTATTTGAAAATGCCAGTGAGTTTACCGCCAAGGTAGAAAAGGGTCGCGACCTTTACGCCTACCAGATCAACAATGCCATTCGCCTCGATGGCGAGCTGGGTGACTGGGCCCCCTATCAAAGTCTTATGTGGCAATACCAGGGTAACTATCTGCAAACTCCAAACCCGGATCATGATGACAGCGACCTGTCCTTCACACACATGGTCGGCAAATATGGCCAGCACCTGTATGCGGTGTTTGCGGTGCAAGATAACCAGGTTCGACTACGCCCCAAAAATGCCCTTAGCCTGGAGCGTAACGATCATTTAAAAATCGCCATTAAGTCGCCCGATGGCGAGCTGAAAAATTACATAGTGGCCACCCGCGAAGACGGCTGGGTGAATGCTTTTAGTCTTCCCAAGCTGACTCCCTATAAGGATATTCAGGGCTATTTTCGCCAGACCGAGCAAGGCTATAACATAGAACTGCGTATGCCCCTGTCCATGCTTGGCAACAAGCTCGGCTTTGCCATCAGTGACTGGGACTCGGGCGAGCAAGAGCGTCATTTAATGGCCACCTCGAATATTGCCGATGCCAATACGCTCGGCACCGTGCTGCTGCCCTCACCTGAGATAAAACGCATAATCAAGGGCATGGGCCACAGCGGCAGCCGCATCTGGGTGGTGGATAAACATCACAGGGTGCTGGCGCAATCGGGCACCATTCAACATGCGGACGGAGTCTGGGCCAGCTCCTTACAAGAGCAGGATAAGGAAGGCATGTGGCAGCGTTTCGAGCAGCGCTTTTTGCACCCCCTCTATTACCAGATTCTGACCAAGCCACCCAGTGACTTTCTCGATATTTTGCATGATGTAGCGGCGCTACAAGGCAGTCATATTGCCAGCGCCTTACGCGGTGAGCCGGCCTCGAACTGGCGCCTGACGCCAGACAGCAAAGCGGTGATCCTCTCCGCCGCCTACCCTATTTGGAGTAATGAGCAGGTGCTGGGCGCAGTTATCGCCGAAGAAACCACCAATGGCGTGCGCACTCTGCGTAACAAGGCGCTGGAAAAGCTCTTTAATGTGATTATTGCGGTGATGCTGGTGGGCACCATCTCATTGTTTTTCTTTGCCTCGCGCATTTCCTCTCGTATTCGCCGCTTACGCGACAGTGCCGAGCAGGCCATTGATGAGCAGGGCCGGGTACGAGCGCAACTGAGCGTGAGTAACGACAGCGACGAAATAGGCGACCTCTCGCGCAGCTTCGCTAATATAGTTAATCGCCTTGGCGGCTATACCCATTATCTGGAAAATATGTCGTCGCGCCTTTCTCACGAATTGCGAACGCCGGTGGCCGTGGTACGCAGCTCGCTGGAAAATCTGCAATTGATCGCCCACGAACCGCAGCAACAAAAATACCTGACCCGGGCTCAGGAAGGGGTCGCCCGCCTGAATAAGCTGATCACTACCATGAGCGAGGCCACCCGGTTGGAGCAAAGTATTAGTACCTCGGCGCGGGAGCATTATGATCTCACCCAGGTGCTGCAAGGCTGTATGCAGGGCTATCAGCTGGCTTATCCGCAGGCACGCTTTGCCCTGGATATCACCCAAGAGGCGCTTCCTGTGCAAGGGGCCGCCGACTTTTTCGCCCAGTTGCTTGATAAGCTGATCAACAATGCCCTGGAATTTGCCGAGTCCGATAGCGAGATAGAAGTTTCGCTAGCACGGGATAACAATCAAGCCCATCTCAGCATTAGCAATCTAGGGCCATCGCTGCCCAAGGACATAGGCAAGCATATTTTCGACTCCATGGTGTCGGTGCGCGCTCAGGATAAGCAGCAACAGCCGCATCTGGGTTTGGGCCTGTATATTGCTCGTCTCATTGTCGATTTTCATCATGGCCAGATACGCGCCAGCAACCGCGAAGATGGCCGTGGTGTAACCATCTTTGTTGAGATTCCCTTGTGCTGATTCAGAATCGATTAACTAAAGGGGGTGTAGCCTTAGCGGTAAGTTAGTCATTACTCACGAGGTGCATATGCAAGGCCAAGTTTTATTACCGGAAGAGCTGGAATATATTATGGCGCTGTTTCGCGAGCAAGATGACAGCGGCGCAACAAGGATAAAACTTGAATCACAGGACGAGGCTTAATTACAATAGCTGCCTTTATCCTCACGTGAAATCACTTGTGAAAAAACATCAGGCCAAAAAAGAGCTCGCCCTGCTACCCATTTTATTTATCGCCATTGCCTTGTGCATCGGCGGGCATTTCGTTTTACAACCTAACTATCAAGATAGTAATTTAGTGGAATATGCCCTGGCGGCCCTGCCATTTGCCTTATTCGCCTTGGTGATCCTCGCCATCCGCATCGCTATCAAGCAAGAAGAAAACGACGACTAGGCTCCAAAGTCACGCCCTAAAGCACGTGATAGCCGAACCAATCAGGGTGCATGGCCTGCGACTGGTAGCTGGGAGTAAGATGGATATGATACTGGGCGTCGATCAAGTCCAGGGCAAAGCAGTCATCCACTTCATGTAAATCGTCTTTATGCTGATGACTCATATCGGTGAGCAAGGCTTGCTTCACCTGCTCTTTGGCCTGCTCGACGCTGGTCGCCACGGTCAGGGTAAAAGCATGTTGCTCGGCTATTTGATCGGCGCGATACGCCCCTAAATTAACGAAAAAGAGGCGTTCACTACAGTGTTGCGGTGCATCAGCCAGGCTCACCGCGTAGCCGTCGATATGACGTACCGCCATATAACTGTCCATATGCACGCTGTTTTTCTTGCCCACCCACTGGGCTTTGAGCTTGTCGTAACAATCTTCAATGCGCTCGCCAATGACAAAGCGCACATCGTGCATCTCGATATGACAGCCTTCAATGCGACCACCCAGATAAACCATAAACAATTGCATCTCTTCACTCCTGTTGAATTGCAATCTTGATTATAGCGATTTAACGGCTGAATTGTTCCACATCAATATCATGCTTTTTGATCAGCTTATAAAAGTCGCTGCGGTTACGCTTGGCCAATTTAGCCGCCTGGGCAACATTACCATCCACCATTTTCAATACATTGATCAAATACTGACGCTCAAACTGGCGCTTGGCCTCGTTTAAGGCAATGGGCGAGCTGGCTTCGAGCTCACACTGCAAAGCCATGGCAACCTGTTGAGCGCTGATCAGCACTCCAGGGCTCAATGCCACCACCTGCTCCACTACGTTTTGCAGCTGGCGAATATTACCGGGCCAATCGTGGCGCAACAGCAAGTCCATGGCATCATCGCTGAAACGTTTCACCCCTTGCTGCTGACGAGCGGCAATTTGCTCACAAAAGTGATGCGCCAACAGGGAAATATCCTCGCGACGTTCACTCAAAGCCGGTAAACGCAGGTTCACCACATTTAAGCGATAGTAGAGATCCTCGCGGAAACTGTTATCACGGATTGCCGCAGGCAAATCCTTGTGGGTGGCCGACACCACCCTGACATTAACCGGAATTTCCTCACTATGACCAACCGGGCGGATTTTTTTCTCTTGCAGCACGCGTAGCAACTTAACCTGCAAGTTCAATGGCATATCCCCTATTTCATCAAGAAACAAGGTGCCATTTTGAGCCTCTGAGAAGAGCCCCACATGATCGGTGGTAGCACCGGTAAAGGAACCCTTTTTATGGCCGAACAGCTGGGATTCCAAAAGCTCGGCGGGCACAGCACCACAGTTAATGGCAACAAAAGGACCGCCACTGACAGCACTGCTCTCATGCACAGCTCTAGCCAGCAGCTCTTTACCCGTACCGCTGGCGCCGGAAATCAATACATTTACATCCGTAGCCCCCACCATACGCACCTGCTCCAACAGGTGATACATGCTGGCGCTGCGGGTCACAATGTAAGAGTGACTTGCTTGCTGTCCCTGGCTCTGCCCTTGACCGTGCAGACGCACCGCTTTGGCCAGGGTATCGATCAACTCATCCTTATCTATGGGTTTGGTCAAAAACGCAAAAATCCCCTGCTTGGTCGCACGTACCGCATCGGGAATAGAGCCGTGCGCCGTCATCATAACCACGGGTAAACTAGGATAAAGCTGCTGAATTTGTTCGGCCAGTTGCAGGCCGTCGATATCGTCCATACGTAAGTCGGTCAGCACCACATCAAAGGTTTGCTGCTGCAACTCACTCAAGGCCTGGAGAGCGCTATTGGCCGTGGTGACTTCATAGTTATTGGCCATCAGCCTTATGGTCAGTAGTTTTAATAAACTGACATCATCATCAACGAGTAAAACCCGTGCTTTAGAACTCATTATTATCCTCCTGCTGAGACGCACGTTGCAGCAATTGCTGCTCTATGGCCGCCAGCGACGACAAGGTCTTTTCCATTTTTTCCTGCATTTGCTGCTGCTCTTGGCGCAGCTTAGCAAGTTGCTGTTGTTGCTCGGCATTGGCCTGCAGCTGCTGCTTAAGCAACCAGAAGTAACGGGCGCTGGACTCGGGCCAGTAATATTGACCGCTGATCACCTCAAGGTCGCTCAGCAGCTCATTCGGATTTGTCTGGCCACGTAAGCACAGGCGGGCAAAAAATTGCTTCAATCTCGGCGCCGCCACATATTCCTGTAACTCAGTGGCCGAGGTAAAGCCGCCGCATTGCTGTGCATGCCATTGCACCAGCTGCTCGGCACTGGGATAGATGGGTTCTTGCTTGGGCCTGGGTTTGGGATTCGGGTTGGGATTAGGAGCCTGCTTTTCA
The DNA here is from genome assembly GCF_038739665.1 of Pseudoalteromonas qingdaonensis. Taxonomy (NCBI): domain Bacteria; kingdom Pseudomonadati; phylum Pseudomonadota; class Gammaproteobacteria; order Alteromonadales; family Pseudoalteromonadaceae; genus Pseudoalteromonas; species Pseudoalteromonas qingdaonensis. The sequence goes on from NZ_JBCGCU010000008.1 coordinate 53,581, forward strand.
AGCCCCCCTAAGTGGCCAGTTTCTCCCGCCGTTCCAGGGCTCGGCAACTGACAGCCCGCACTCAAGATAGGCACCAGCAACAGGGCAACACACTTGGCAAATTTCAACATCTTGACTCCATTAGCAACTAAATTTAAGCCTAAAACAACTGCCCTGAGGTGACCCTGAATGGATCTGCACCTCACCATTGAGTTGATTAACACATTCCTTGACTATAGATAACCCCAAACCACTGCCGGCCACGGCGTTACGCTTGGCTGCCTGCCCCTGATAAAAGGCATCGAATAAACGCTCGCGCTCAGACTCCTTTATACCCGGTCCCTGATCGACTACGGCTATCTCCAGCTCTTGCTTATAACGCTCAATTTGTATCTTTATTTGCGCCCCGCAGGGTGAAAACTTAATGGCATTGGACACCAATTGCACCAAGATCATTTGCAATAATTCGCCATCAAGCGGCAATTCTTTTAGCTCCGCTGGGCAACGCCACACCAAGGTTTGCTGGCCCAAGCGCAGGCGCTCGGCAAAGTGCTCCTGCACCTGAGCCTTTAAGGTATCAAGTTGGCAGCCTTTATTGCTCAGGGTTCGTGCCTTAATGGCGTTGTAATTTAACAGGTTTGTGATCATACCATGAAGACGTTCTGTGCTTTGGCTGATCAATTGCAGTACATCTTGCTGCTGCTCGTTGATGGGGCCTACCAGCTGCTCTTGCAATAAATCACAGCCTTCCACCATGGAGGCCAAGGGGGTTTTTAACTCATGGGTCACATGGCGCAAAAAGGTGTCTTTTTGTTGCTCCAGGCTTTGTAGTTGCTGCTGCATCCAGTTAAGTTTTTGTCCCAGCTCTCGCAGCTCTTTGGCGCCGGTCAATTGAATATCCACATCCCAATCACCGCGCCCTAGTTGACTTATCACCCGAGACAAATACCCGAGATTGCTGCTTAGGCGCCATAAATAGCCACCACCTAGCAATAACACTATGGGCACCAGGGCTACCAGCCAGTTAATAAAGCTCTGCTGTAGATCCGTAAGCGCCTGTTGCGCCAAGTCTATCTGCTCCTTGGTATGAGTATGCAGCCAATTTCCATGACTGTTTATTTGTTGGCGCAGCGGTGAAAACAACTCGGCATTGGCCTGCTCCTGCTGCTCTATATTTTCTCTGCTGGCGACAAAATCCGCCTGTAATTGCTGCCAACGCGCCAGCTCACCAGTTGAAGTGGCCGCCTTGGACTGCTGCGTCAAAAGCGCATCGGCCTTATGCCATTGCTCATTCACCGCCTTACTAAGTTGCTCGCTTTTTAATACCCAGTTTTGCAAAGTTGCCCGCTCCAGGGATTGAAACAGCTGCTTAAATTCATTGAATTGTTCATTCTTCTGGTAACTGCTTAAGACCATCTGCTGGGTATTGACCATATGCTGGTCAAGGGCCTGTAAAAATACCACCACAACTAAGGCCAAAGGCACGAGTAAAATGGCCACGCCGATAAAGAATTGAGCAAACAGGCTGGGGCGCCAGTGCAGCATACGAAAAATCACCACAACTCCTTGTTGCCAAAAAGCGAAAAGATAACTATTTGAAATTTAGTAGAAAAAAATATAGAAACCATAAACTGTTGCAAAATAACCACAAGCAATCCCGTTCATTCCGCACCACTAACACATAACCATTTGAAAAATATAAACTTTAAAAACTGGCATTGAATTTGTTAGAAGAGCCACCCTGCGGTCTAAAGACCTTACACTTACATTTATAAATGAGTTTCAATTAAGCCACTATGAATTGGAGAATACCGTGCGACGTGTAGTATTGGTCGTAGCCTTAATCTTGTGTGTTACCTTGGTAAGCGCTAAACAACCCTCGGAGTCTCACTCCACAACGAACCCGCCAGCAGCAGTGCAGTCAACGAAGCCATCGATTAAGCAGTTGGCAAATGAGCAACAAACAATGCGGCATAATTCGCAGCTGGCCCCTAATAAAACCAGTAAATATGACTTTGAATCGGCAGATAACGATCTAGGCGGCCAACTTAATCTCAGCAAATAGGCGATTAATCTTATTCCATTTGGCCAGGGTCACAAATTTGGTTAGGCTAACAGCATAATATGCGTAACCTGTACGCTAGGATTTTTACATGAATAAAATTGCAGCATTAGTTTTAAGCACCTTGATGCTCGCCTTTGCCACCACTTCGGTGCAGGCCAGCAGTATCGAGTCGCGCTTTAAAGAATTAGACCGAAACCGTGACGGCGCTATTAGCAAGTCGGAAGCGGCACAAGAGCCGGCCTTGTGGTCGCGCTTTAGCAGCTATGATCAAGATAAAGACGGTAAACTCTCGTTACGCGAGTTTACCAATTACGCTCGTCAGTAGCGGCGCTTAGCCGTCATATGCCACGAGCAATAAAAAAGCGCCCTGGGCGCTTTTTTATTGCTTAGTATTTATTAGCCCTGCTCTTGGCGTAAAAATACCGGCTCATTTTCCTTAACCGTGGCTTCGTCGCTAAAGTAATAACCCGCAATTGAAAACTCCTTAAGCTGCGCCAGGGTCTCAACCTTATTTTCCATAATATAACGGGCCATCATGCCACGCGCCTTCTTCGCGTAGAAGCTGATCACTTTATATTGACCATTTTTGCAGTCTTTAAATACCGGCGTAATAATGTCGGCTTTCAATGCCTTCTTATCCACCGCTTTAAAATACTCATTCGAGGCAAGATTAACCAGTTTCTTAGCACCGTTTTGAGCTAAAACTTCATTGAGCTTTTCGGCAATAATACTGCCCCAGAACTGATATAAATTAGCGCCTTTTGGGTTTTCTAATTTAGTACCCATTTCCAAGCGATAGGCCTGCATTAGATCAAGCGGCTTAAGCACTCCGTATAAACCAGAAAGAATACGCAAATGTCCTTGCGCATAATCCAGTGCGTCATCACTTAGGGTACTCGCTTCAAGCCCGGTATACACATCACCGTTAAAGGCAAAAATGGCTTGTTTGGCATTATCGCTGTTAAAAGGCAGCGACCATTCGCTAAAGCGGGCGGCATTTAAACCGGCGAGCTTATCGCTTATTTTCATCAGGCTGCCGATTTGCTGCGGCGTTAAATCGCGGCATACAGAAATCAATTCTTCACTGTAGGCGAGTAATTCGGCTTGACTGTGAGTTGCTACCGGAGCGGCGGTCTCAAAATCAAGGTTTTTTGCTGGAGAAATAACTGTGATCATAAATGCTGTTGACTTGGCTCTACAATAATGTCAATTTCAACATTAAATAAAGCAAAGATCACGCTTTATTCTCTCGGTCTGCGTGCCATACGCTCTCGCCACAACGGCGGCGACCGGTTCATTTTGATGTTATTTACACGGCATCAATCCCCTGGCACGGACAATTGACCTCCCCATGGTTGTCACTTAGGTGCAACATTAACTACATAACCTATAAGTGTTTATCTATTTGCTATAGGCACAGACGATAAACCCAGTAGACGCTCTATGCTTGGAATGAGGAAAGCACATGACTACAGCACTACAAGAGTTGAAGCAGCATTCAACCATTGTTGCCGATACCGGCGATATTGAAGCAATACGCAAGCATCAACCCCAGGATGCCACCACTAACCCATCACTTTTACTTAAGGCCAGCGAAATCCCTGCCTACCAGCCCTATCTTGATAAGGCCTGGCAATATGCGCGTAGCCAAAGTGATGACACCAGTGCTCAACTGGAACTGGCTTGCGATTACTTCGCCGTACTGATCGGCAAGGAAATCGCCGATATCGTGCCCGGTTATATTTCTACCGAAGTCGATGCACGCCTGTCATTCGATACCCAAGCAAGCATAGCGAAAGCAAAGCAACTGCTGGCCCTGTACGACCTTGAAGGGGTTAGCCGCGACAAGATTTTAATTAAAATCGCATCGACCTGGGAAGGCATTAAAGCCGCCGAACAGCTGGAAAAGGAAGGCATTCGTTGTAACCTGACGTTGCTGTTCAGTGAAGCTCAGGCCCGCGCCTGTGCCGATGCCAATGTGTACCTAATCTCTCCCTTTGTTGGCCGTATTCTTGACTGGCATGTGGCCAATGGCATGGAAAAGCCAAGCGATCCGCTGGCGGATCCTGGAGTGCAATCGGTACGCAGCATCTATGAATTCTACAAAGGCCATGGCTATGAAACCATAGTTATGGGTGCCAGCTTTAGAAATACCGGTGAGATCCTCGCCTTAACCGGCTGCGATCGTCTAACCATAAGCCCTGCGCTACTTGAAGAGTTGGAGCAATTACCGGCGAATGCGGCATATCAGCTGACATCACCGGCCGGTGTAGCGCCTAAGCCTGCGGCCCTAAGCGAGAGCGAATTCCGTTGGTTGCATAACCAGGACGCCATGGCCACCGAGAAGCTCTCTGAAGGCATACGTGCCTTCGCCGAGGCGCAAGTGGAACTTGAACGCCGCTTCGCAGCCCTCTAGATTTAATACCAAAATAAAACGCCAGCGACATGCTGGCGTTTTTATAGAATCACCCAGTAATAAAAACATCACTTTCCTGTAACTCAAAATAAACAATTTCGTTTTATTTTTAGACTTTCTATGGTATAGATTGATTGCGTTAGTTATACAGGAGAGTGTCATGGATAGTCTTAATGAACTACTACAAATAATAGAAGGTCCAGAGGCGAGAAAGAATTCCGGTCGTAATAAAAAACGAAAGTGGCGCGAAATCGAAGCAATAAAAGACAAGCAGCGTTTACGCAAAGAACTACAAGAACTCGATCTATTCAGCGATGCCATCGCCTTAGAAGAACTCGATTTCTAGCTTAGCTAAAAAAGGAGCATTTATTGCTCCTTTTTTTATGACCTTTTAAGGCATTAGCTTAACTGGGCAGGCGCCAGTCTATGGGCTGTTTTCCTTGCTCTGCGAGCAGGCTATTTGTCTTAGAAAAGTGGCCACAACCAAAAAAGCCTCGGTGTGCGGACAAGGGGGACGGATGCGGCGCCTTAAGCACAAAGTGCTTAGTGGTATCTATATGCTTGCCCTTCTTTTGCGCATGCGCGCCCCAGAGTAAAAAGACAATCCCCTCACTTTGCTCATTTAGCGCGGCAATCACCTGATCGGTAAAATGCTCCCAACCAAGATGCTTGTGGGAATGAGCCTCACCCTGTTCCACCGTCAGCACGGTATTAAGCAATAACACCCCCTGCTCAGCCCAGGACTGCAGATAACCATGATTGGGAATGGCAAAACCGGGAATATCCTGTGCCAACTCCTTATACATATTAGCCAGCGAAGGCGGCGCCTTAACCCCAGGCAATACGGAAAAACACAGACCATGAGCCTGATTGGGGCCATGGTATGGGTCCTGACCCAGAATAACCACCTTTACATGGTCAAACTCGGTGGCGCGAAATGCCTCAAAAACCTGCTCTTTGGGCGGATACACGGCAACACCCGCATCGCGACGCTGCTGCACATAATCTAATGTCTCTTGAAAATAGGCCTGCTGCTTTTGCGCTGCCAATAAATCGGACCAGGATGTCATATAGGCTCTCGAATAAAAAAGACGGCTCGAGGCCGTCTTGTTAAAGCTAAAGCTAGCTTACCAAATTAACCGAGTTTCGCCAGCATAGCTTCACGCAACTGCTGATAGTCGGCACTCATAGGCTTCGCTAGGCAGGGCTTGGCCAGGGCATCGGCCAGGGCCTTGGGCATTTCCAAAGAGATACCTAAGATCTCTTCCACACTGTCTTTAAACTTGGCCGGATGAGCTGTGGCCAAAAAGATCCCCTGCTCACCCGGGGCAAAATCCGCCTTTAATCCCTGATAGGCGATCGCTGTATGCGGCTCGGCCATGTAGCCCAGCTGCTGTAACTCGCGCATCGCTGCCGCTGTGGTTGCTTCATCCACACTATGAGAGAAAAAGTCGTTATAGCTAAATTGGCCGCTATCTAACATCACCTGCACCCGCGGCCAGTTATTTGGCCGACTCACATCCATGGCATTAGACAGGGATTCCAAAGTCTCATTGGGCTGCCACTGCTTGGACTCAAGGTAGCGCGGTACGGTATCGTTTTGGTTAGTGGTGGCCGACAACTTGCTGATAGGCAAGCCAATCACCGCCGCTATCATGGCCGCACAAACGTTACCAAAGTTACCGCTGGGCACGGAAATATGTGCCTGTGCCCTTTGCTCTTTCGGCAGTTGCGCCACTGCCTCAAAGTAGTAGCAGACCTGCGCCACCAGGCGGCTGATATTAATAGAGTTAGCCGAGTTAAGGCCGAGACGCGATTTCAGCTCTTCATCCAAAAAGCCCTGCTTGACCATGGCCTGACAATCGTCAAACGAACCTTTAACGCTGTAACAATGCACATTGCCGCCAAGGGTGGTAAACAGCTTTTGTTGTGCCTCGGAGATCTTGCCCTCGGGATAGAGGATCACCACATCGACATTCTCTTTACCATAAAAGGCATGCGCCACGGCGGCTCCGGTATCGCCACTGGTAGCGGTTAAAATAGTCACCTTCTCGCCCTGGCTAAACTGCGCCAGACATTGGGCCATAAAGCGTCCGCCAAAGTCTTTAAAGGCCAGAGTCGGACCGTGAAACAGCTCTAAACAATGGAGGTTATCGGCTACCTTGACCAAGGGCGCGGGAAAGGTAAAAGCCCCCGCGACCATTTGTGCCAGGGTTTCATCGCTCAATTCATCCCCTAACAGATGACGTAATACCTTGGCACTGCGGGTAACAAAGTCGAGTTCCAGTAAGGCATCAACATCCGCCAAGGGCGTTAGCTCGGTAGGGAAAAACACCCCTTGATTGCGCCCCAGGCCAGTTTTTACCGCCTCAACAAAAGACACCACCTGCTCATTATCTTGCAAATTATATAACTGCATTACCCTAGTTCCTCATTCAATTCTCTGGTGCCGGCCCAATCGAGTTGGCAAATATGGCTAAAACCTTGTTCATTAATATAGTGATCGCTGAGCCATTGTTGGCACAGCTCGGCGCTGGCGAGATTGTCGCATAGCGCAAACAGTGTCGGCCCAGCGCCAGAAATACTCACCGCTTTGGCGCCTAGCTGTAACAGCGCCTGTTGCGCCGCGCTAAAGCCTTCAATCAATTGCGCCCTATGGGGCTCGGCCACAGTATCTATCATGATAGACAGCGCCTCTTCGCTGCGCTGTTGCAGCATCAAGGTACAAAAAGCACTGAGGCGCTGAGCAAATTCAACACTGTGGTGCATATCCAGCTGCTTTGGCAGCACAGCTCGCGCCTTGGCGGTGTTAAGCGTAAACCCGGGAAAGGCCACCACCGGATACCAGTTATCCGGGGTAGCAATGGCCAGGGACTTACCGGGAATAAGCTCCGCCGTCAGTTGCAGGCCTCCCAAATAACAAGGGGTGATATTGTCGTAATGACGGCCACCGCTGACCTTGGCCTCAAAGTCGGCCATCAGCTCAATCAGCGCCTCATCACTGAGCTCGGTGCCGGCAAACTTATCCAAGGCAGCAATAGTTGCCACCACGGAGCAGGCACTGGAGCCCAATCCCGAACCCACGGGCAGGTTTTTTACCAGCTCTAAACGCACCGCAGGCATATCCGGAGCCACCGCCTGTTTAAAATGCTGCAAACACATATAGGCCAGGTTTTGCTCTGCCTGCGCCGGTAGCTTATGAGCATAAGGCCCGGAGCAGACAAACTCGGTGGTCGTGCTGGCACTGACCTTAACCAGATCGCCGAGCAAACTGCCGTCAATTGGTGCAATGGCGGCGCCAAGGGCATCAAAGCCGACGGCAAAATTACCTATGGAAGCCGGAGCATATACTTGAATCATCAGATTTCCTTATCGCGGTAATGTTTTAAGAATATCGGCAAAAACCCCCGCCGCCGTCACTTCGGCACCGGCCCCATAACCGCGGATCACAAAGGGTCTTGGCTGATAATACTGACTTAAAATGGCCAGCGCGTTTTCGCCATCGCGAATATCGAATAAGGCATGCTTGCTATCCACCGCTTCTATGCCCACCTTGCAGCGCCCCTTGTCTATGCTGCCAACGTAACGCAATACCTTACCTTCGGCCTTGGCGGAGGACACCTTGTCGGCAAAATCGCTGTCGAGCTCGGGCAGCTTAGCCATAAACTCATCGACATTAAGGCCATCGGCAAAGCCAGGTGGCAAGACAGACTCAACTTCTATATCTTCAAGTTCGAGTTCCAAACCCGCTTCTCGGGCAATGATCAACAACTTGCGGGCAACATCTGTACCAGACAAATCATCACGGGGATCCGGCTCGGTAAAGCCACTTTCTTTCGCCTTGATGGTCGCCTCAGACAGACTTAAGCCATCGCTCAGCACTCCAAACATATAAGACAAGGAGCCAGAGAGAATGCCGCTAAAGTGCAACAACTGATCGCCAGCGCCAAACAAAGACTGAAGATTATCGAGTACGGGCAAACCAGCACCAACATTGGTTTCATAAAGGAAGCGTCGGTTATTGCGCTGCGCCGCTTCTTTTAACTGCCAATAATAGGCTTGTGAGCTGGTATTGGCCTTTTTATTGGCGGCGACCACATGGAAACCGGCATTTAAGAAATTAACGTATTGATCCGCCAGCGCCGCTGCTGAACTGCAGTCGACGATCACCGGATTGATCAGATGATGCTGTTTTACAAATTGTTCCAGATATTTCAGGTCAAATTCCTGTGCCGTTTGCTGCAATTGCGTTGGCCACTGCTGCAAATCTATCCCCTCGCCGTTTAGCAACATCTGCCTTGAGTTGGCGATGCCGCGCACCTTTAACTTGATATTGCGCGCCTTCAGCCACTCTTGCTGCTTCTCTACCTGGCTCAACAATTCGCTGCCCACCAGACCACAACCTAAAAGGAAAACATCGATAGACGGCATATGAGTAAAGAAGTTTTCATGGCACACCTTCACCGCATCGTTACACAGCTCGCCATCGATCACCGCGGAGATCGAGCTTTCCGTGGAGTCCTGGGCAATGGCTACTATATTCACTTGTGCCTGTGCTAAAGAAGCAAAAAACTTGGCTGCCAAGCCCTTATGGGCCCGCATATTGTCACCTACAAGGGTCACAATGGCGAGGTGGCGCTGTACCTGCACCGGCTCAATCAGCCCGGCCTTGGCTTCAAGCTCAAAGGCCTGTTCAAGGGCCCTTAGTGCGAGGGCAAGATCTTGCTGGTACACACAAAAACTTATGCTGAACTCACAGCTCGATTGGGTGATAAGGACTATGGAAACATTGTCCATCGCCAGTGCGCTAAACACCTTGGCCGCCATACCCACCTTGCCCTTCATTCCTGGGCCAGACACGGTCAACATGGCCAGGTCCTGCAAACTGGAAATGGCTTTCACCGGCTCAGAGGAGCGCGCCTCATCGCTTATCAAAGAGCCAGGAAGCGAAGGCGCATGAGTATTTTTAATCTCACAAGGCACGCCTGCTTTGGCACAGGGCATTATGGTCTTGGGGTGTAATACCTTGGCGCCGAAATAAGAGAGCTCCATGGCCTCTTTATAAGAGAGATGATCAACCTTGGTAGCACCCTTGATATAACGAGGATCAGCACTGTAAACACCATCTACATCGGTCCAAATTTGACAAACATCGGCCTCTAAACAGGCCGCCGCCACCGCCGCAGAATAATCCGAGCCATTGCGCCCCAATGTTGTTAATCGTCCCTGCTCATCGGCGCCGGTAAAGCCGGGCATTATGTATACTTTTGCCGGGTTGGCATGCAAATACTGCTGCATCAGCTGTTTTGATACATCAAGATCCACTTCTGCATCCATAAAACCCCCCTGTGAGCGCACTACTTGCTCTGCAGGCACATAGTGAGCACCTAGGTCGGCCAGCAGGGCCTGCATCAAGGCCACACTGATGCGTTCGCCAAAGCTGATGATATAACTGTGCACCGCATCCGGGCATTCACCCAACAGCGCAATGCCCTCAAGGCGGCGCTTCAGCTCCTGAAAGTCGGGCCAGGAATCGGGCGCCTGAGCAATAGCCGTCACCTCAGATTTTAGCCCCTCGGCACGGGCGCACAGGGCCTGCCAGGGAATACTGTAATCCTGCCCAGACTGCGCCAGTTCGCTTAAGGTCACCAGGGCATCTGTCATGCCTCCTGGTGCTGATAATACTAGTAACATTTGCTCTTTGAGCTCAGCGCGCACTATGGCGCTAACCCGAGCTAAGCAATCCGCATCGGCCAGTGATGACCCGCCAAATTTCAATACCTGCATAATTTCCTCATTCCCGTTTGACCGCAATTATTCTGCTGATGACGCCCTTTTCGGACTCAAAAAAAAGGCCCATGCAATAGAGCATAGGCCTTTTTTTCTTCGCGCACCGACCCATGCCACTATCCGCTACGGATGGTGGTGGTAATAATGATGGTCAGTGTTGCGTAATTTGTTTTCATGTAATTAGACTGCCCGAAAATGACTATTTCTGTCAACAGCAATATTTAACAAATAATATGCTTTTTTCTTATATCCAAAACAATACGTAGAAATACTTATGCAAATCTTCAGCCGAAGCCTTCAAACACCTGTACATGAGGACGCAGCACAAAAACGCCAGAGCCCCACCTAGCACTGTTAACTTATATGCACGGTTCAACTTTGCCCGAGGCGTAAAAATGGCGTCGTGAAGATATTTGCTTTTGTTAAACGCCTGTCAATAAGCTATTATTTTGTATGTTTTTTAAAATCCTTAGCGCTATTTCTGCAAGGATATAGCGGCACAAAATACAAACTCAACATCGGAGTTTTGTCACCGCCTTTTTTTAGTTGCACAGGGCCAAGTTCATACATGTTGCGTAACAGTCTGTCGAAAAAACTCCTTACCAGTGTTTTATCCGTGTACTTTGTACTGACCTTTGTGGTGACCTGCGCACAGATATATGCCGAATATTTCAACACCAAAAACTACATCCGCAATGAATTGCAAATATTGCAACAAACATTTGATGGCAGTCTTACTCGCGCCATTTGGGAGCTCAATACAGATCAAAGCGTCACCATAGCTGAGGGCCTAATTGCTATTCCCATGGTTGAGGGGATCATAGTGCGTGACGACAGTGGTGAGGTGATCTCCCGGCTCGGTCGCTCCTTGGATATTCACGAACGCACGCCAAAGCCCTTGGCACAAGAGACCGATATTATTGAAGATACGCCATCGGGCCTGTTTGGTTATACCTTTCCACTAGTATTCGAATTTTCTGGCCGTGAAACCCAGGTGGGCGATGTCACCTTATTTTCCAGTCGCGACGTGGTGGTCAGTCGCATTATTGTTTCCATTTACCTGCTCGTGGGTAACGCCATGATCAAAACCGCTTTTTTGATCTTGCTGTTTTTACTGGCCTTTAGAAAACACCTAACCTTGCCTTTGCAGCAATTGACGGAGCAAGTCGAGGCCGTTGAGCCAGATGCCCTAGATAACACCCGAGTTAGGCTTGATACTCATCAGCAAAACGAGCTTAACGTTATGGCACAGGCCTTTAATAACCTGATAGCCAAGGTGATCGAGTACCGCGATAAGCTAAAGCACACGCAAAAAGAATTGCTCAAAAGCAACGAAAAGCTCGACCAACAGAATATTGAGCTCGAGCACGAAGTGGCCCGTAAGACCTCGAACCTCAGTCAAGCCATGATGGATCTGCAGCAACAAAAGTATGAGCTGGAAAAACAAAAACTTACTCTTACCGAAGAAATTGAGCTAAGGCGCCAAACCGAACAGGAACTGCTCGCCAAGCAAAGAGAAATGCTGCGCTATATGGATGAGCTTAACAGCACGCAGGAGCGCTTAATTGGCTCGGAGAAAATGGCGGCACTTGGCGGCCTGGTTGCCGGCATTGCGCACGATATCAATACTCCCGTAGGCATAGGGGTTACCGCCACCTCGTTTTTACAAGAACGTCTTAATGAGCTGGAGCAGGCGCACGACAAGCAAACTCTGACGCCAACCGAGTTGGCGCAATTTATTGGCGAGGCAAAACAAAGTGTCGAGCTGCTTAACAATAATCTCGCCCGCGCCAGCGAGCTGATTGCCAGCTTTAAGCAAATCGCCGTAGATCAGGCCAGCGATGCGGTGCGCACCATAAATTTAAAAGAATACCTTGGCGAGGTGATCCGTTCTTTGCATCCAAAACTGAAAAATACCGAACATAAGATCAATATTCAGTGCCCGGATAATCTCATCCTTAATTTACCCGCCGGTGCCATTAGCCAAATTTTTACCAATTTAATAATGAACTCGCTGATCCATGGTTTTGAACAAATCAAGCACGGTCATATAGATATACTTATCCGAGAACAGGATGAGCGGGTATTAATCGACTACAGAGACGATGGTTGCGGCGTCAATGCGATGCAACTGGAACAGCTATTCAACCCCTACTTCACCACTAAGCGGGATCAGGGCGGCAGCGGCCTGGGCACCCATATTACCTTTAACCTGGTAAAACAAACTCTAGGCGGCGAGATATCGGTCAGCAGCAAGCCTAATCAAGGGCTCCAGTATTTTATCTCGCTTCCGAAAGACCTGCCAAAACCCATGCAAATGTTTAATTAGCGGCGCCACTCCGTTATGATGGCGGCACTGTAAATTTGCGCTCTTGGCGCTCCATGGAAGTATATTTATGTGGTTTAGTAACCTAATTTGCTATCGTTTTAAGCAAGAGATCAGCTATCAGCAAGAAGACTTTGACAAGGCCTTAGAGCAGGATTTATTCCGCCCCTGTGGCAGTCAGGATCTGCACACCTTCGGTTGGACCAAGGCCCTGGGCAAACATGGCCAAACATTAAGCCACTTTTCTAAAAACTCGATTCTGGTATGCGCCAAGCGCGAAGAAAAAGTGCTGCCAGCGGCGGTTGTTAACGACATGCTGCAGGAAAAGGTAGAGCAACTGGAAGTGCAGGAAAACCGCCGAGTAAACAAAAAGGAAAAGGATGAGCTTAAAGAGAATATCCTTAACACCCTACTGCCACAGGCCTTTAAAAAGTCGAGCCTGCAATATGCCTTTATTGATATGGAAAATGGCTGGGTAGTCGTCAATAGCGGCAGCTTTAACAAGGCCGAAGAGCTACTGGCGCTGCTACGTAAATCATTGGGCACCTTGCCCGTGGTACCTGCCTTTGCCAACTATGACCTGGGTTTATTCCTTACTTCCTGGTTAAAAGACTTTAATGCTCCGGAAGGCTTTGCTATCGGCTTAGACGCCGAGCTGCAAGAGCCGGATGACAATGGTGCCCAGGTGAAACTGAAGGGTCATGATCTGGCCACTGATGAGGTTAAAAATCATTTGGATAATGGCAAGGAAGTCACCAAGCTGGCCCTTGAGTACCATGAGCGCATCAAGTTTATGCTGCAAAACGACGGTTCGATCAAACGCGTAAACTATGCCGAGGTGTTAAAAGAAGAAAATGCCGATATTCCAAAGGAAGATATGGCAGTAAAACTGGACGCCGACTTTATTCTGGCATCGGAAGAAATCAAGGAATTGCTTGAAGCCTTAACCAAAGAGCTCGGCGACGCCGAAGATTTGTAAGGCAAATGCAAGTCGGTGCTTTGCGCCGACAAATTTAAGCATATGGCTCTTTTGTCGGCCTTTCGACAATGTACTCCTGCATTGCTTAGTTGTCAGCCTGAAGGCTGACCTACAAGGCTTTTTTGTCGGCCTGAAAGGCCGACCTACAAGCATTAATGTAGCTCGGTGTTGTGGGCGAGGCTTTAGCCTTGCAAGTCGGTGCTTTGCGCCGACAAATTTAAGCATATGGCTTTTTTGTCGGCCTTTTCGGCAATGTGCTCCTGCATTGCTTAGTTGTCAGCCTGAAGGCTGACCTACAAGGCTCTTTTGTCGGCCTGAAAGGCTGACCTACAACGGCAAGGCGGGGCTACAAAAACACCTCATAAGTATCTTTGACTAATTCCTGATACTCGTCCTCGGCAAAAAGCGACACCGAAGGGATAATGCCCTTATCCACATAAACCTGTAGTGCCGCCGTTTTATCTGAGACCTGCAAAATACCCTCAAGAATCGCTCCCAGGCGTACAAAGTCGACGTATTCAATGTCATCAGGGCGATAGTTGGGAGCAGACCAGAGCCTGGCAACCTCAACAAACTCCTCAGAAAAATCCCACGCGGTTAAGATAGCGGCGCCGATGCGACCGGCCAGTTTTTGAATGGCATGAGCGAGAAAGCTGGGATTCGCAAACATCTCTGGGTGTTTTTCCGCCTCGGTTAAAATCGGCAAAATACCTATGTTATAGGTGAGCGCCGCCAGGGTAATAGTTTCAGTGTTGATGCTGGCGTGGTGCTGCTGCTCACGAAACTGCTGCACCAGCACCATGGCATGACAGGCGACCTTGATAGTCTTTTGCCAGGCCTTATTCATATACCCATTGATCACTGGGTCTTGCGACACAAACAACTGCTCCATCACCATGGCCGTGGCGATATTCTTAATCTGCCTTAGGCCGATGCGGGTCACCGCCTGATTTATAGTGGTCACCTTCACCGAGCGGCTTATCAAAGCACTGTTAGCAACCTTAATCATCCGCGCCGCCAGCGCCGGATCGGTAGCAATCACACCGGCCATGGCGTGCAAGGTAATATCCGGCTCATCGGCACAGGCACGCACTCGTAAAGCCACTTCGGGCAAGGTCGGTAGTACCAGGGTATCGCGCTTGATGTGATCAACCAAGATGGTGAGTAAGGCATTTTCGGTAGACATTATCGCGGTATCCTTTGTCAGCAACGCGAACGCTCTTCTTGTTTGTTTATAAGTTACCGAGAAAGTTTTAAAAGTGATAGCGAAAAAAACCATTAATTTTAGAAATTTGTCGCCCTTATCCTGTTTTTTACCGTTGTCAGCACAACAACGAATTGGTTAAATAAGACAACTAAAATCAGTGCCTCTGGCGGCCAACAAAGCGCCTTGAAGGTATCATCGCCAATATAAGGCATGCTTGGTACGGAACCTCTTCTTAGCCCGGCATTCACTAATTTTGTGAGCACCACAAGACTCATAATTACTCAACGAGGACTCTTATGCGTAAACTGTCGAAAATCTCTCAAGCCATGCTGCTCGGTGGCTTAGTTGCCCTTAGTGGTTGTTCAAAACAGCCGCAAAGCAGCAGCGAAACCGTCGCCGAACAAGCACCTAGCAATGCAGCCGTAGAGTTAATAAATATTGCTCCGAGCCGTTTGAATATCTATACCGACTTCGAACTAAGCACAGATCTAACGCACCTAAGCGGCAATCAGAAGAAAATGCTGGCCAAGCTAATTGATGCCTCAAAAATTATGGACGAGCTATTCTGGCAACAGGCTTTCGGCGCTGACCGAGCCGAGTTCCTAAACAGCTTAAGCGATGAAAAAGTACGTCACTTTGCCAATATCAACTATGGCCCTTGGGATCGTCTCAATGGCGATCAGCTGTTCCTATCTGGTTTCGAAGCTAAGTCGGCCGGCGCTCAATTCTACCCTGCGGATATGAGCAAAGAAGAGCTGGAAAATAGCGATCTTGCCGATAAAACTGGCCTTTACTCTGTGATCAAACGCGATGCCGAAGGCAAGCTATACAGCGTTGCCTACTCAAAAGAATATGCAACCGAACTTCAGGCCGCCGCCAAGTTGCTGCGCGAAGCCAGTGAGCTTGCCGAAGACAAAGAATTCGCCAACTACCTGAGCATGCGTGCCGACGCCCTCTTGAGCGACGATTACCAGGCTTCAGATTTCGCCTGGATGGATATGAAAAATAACCCTATCGACGTGGTGATTGGCCCCATTGAAACCTATGAAGATCAACTGTTTGGCTACCGCGCCGCGTTCGAGTCTTATGTACTGGTAAAAGACATGGCCTGGAGTGAGCGCCTGGCTAAGTTTGCCCAGTTCCTACCTGAGCTGCAAAAAGGCCTGCCGGTTGCCGACGAGTACAAGCAAGAAGTACCAGGTTCGGATGCCGACCTTAACGCCTACGATGTGATCTACTACGCGGGCCACTCGAATGCTGGAAGCAAAACCATAGCCATCAACCTGCCGAACGATGAGCAGGTACAGCTGGAAAAAGGCACTCGTCGCCTACAACTTAAAAACGCCATGCGTGCCAAGTTCGATAAGATCTTGATGCCGATCGCCGCCGATCTTATCGTCCCAGATCAGCGTAAGCACATCACTTTCGATGCCTTCTTTGCCAACACCATGTTCCACGAAGTAGCGCACGGCCTGGGCATTAAAAACACCATCAACGACAAGGGTACGGTACGTCAGTCATTGCAAGAGCATGCCAGCGCCCTCGAAGAAGGCAAAGCCGATATTCTTGGTCTGTACATGGTTGAGCAGTTGCTGAAAAAAGGCGAGATCACCGAAGGCACGCTGGAAGACTACTATGTCACCTTTATGGCCGGCATTTTCCGCTCGGTTCGTTTCGGTGCTTCAAGCGCCCATGGTAAGGCGAACATGATCCGCTTTAACTTCTTTAAACAAGAAGGCGCCTTCTCTAAAGACGACAACGGTCTTTACCGCGTGAATATGGATAAGATGGGCGCGGCCATGGCCAAGCTGTCTAACCTTATTCTAACCCTACAAGGTAACGGTGATTATCAAAAGGTAGATCAACTGGTTGCCTCTATGGGCGATATCAAACCAGAGCTTGCCGCCGATCTGGAAAAACTAAGTCAGGCCAATATCCCGGTCGATGTAGACTTTACTCAGGGTAAAAAGGTGTTGGGTCTGGAATAAGCCCAAGCATCAGCACAAAAAAGGCGCTCAATGAGCGCCTTTTACTAACAGGGAGAAGAACTTACTTGTCCTTGCTCTCCTGACCAATCTTTCTAATGCGACGACGCTGCGACAGGGTCATCTTATTACTGCGACCGGCATAAGGGTTATCCCCTTCACGGAACTCGATCTTAATCGGCGTACCCATGATATCCAGCGCCTTACGGTAATAGTTCATCAGGTAACGCTTATAGCTGTCTGGCAATTCGTGTACCTGGTTACCGTGGATCACGATACGCGGCGGGTTATAACCACCGGCGTGAGCATATTTAAGCTTAACGCGGCGACCACGTACCAGCGGCGGCTGGTGATCGGCCTGAGCCATATCCATAATACGACGCAACATGGCGGTGCTGATACGCTTGGTAGCAGAGTCATAGGCTTCTTCAACCGACTCGAACAGATGACCTACCCCAGTGCCATGCAAGGCGGAGATAAAGTGAATACGGGCAAAGTCGACAAAGCCTAAACGACGGTCAAGCTCAGACTTAATACGGTCCTTCACATCGCTGTCCAGACCATCCCATTTGTTTACCGCCAATACCAAAGAGCGGCCCGCATTTAGAGCAAAACCAAGCAGACTGAGATCCTGATCCGAAATACCTGTGCGAGCATCGATCACCAAAAGCACCACGTTGGCGTCTTCAATGGCTTTTAGGGTCTTGATCACCGAGAACTTCTCGACCACATCACTGACCTTTTTACGCTTACGAACACCGGCGGTGTCGATCAACACATACTCGCGATCGTTGCGGGTCATAGGGATGTAAATCGAGTCCCGGGTGGTGCCCGGCATATCGTACACTATCACTCGCTCTTCACCGAGAATACGGTTGGTCAGGGTCGATTTACCCACGTTAGGACGACCGATAATGGCAAGTTTAATGGCCTTATCGGCGAGCTCTTCCTGCTCACCTTCTTCACCTTCGCCCTGCGCTTGATGCTCGTCGTCATAAGCGGCAAACGGGTCTTCATCGATCAGCTGTTGACGCTCTTTAGCGAGATCTTCGATCACCGGCTGTAAAGCGCTGTTTAGTAGACCTGTGATACCACGGCCATGAGCGGCGGCTATCTGGTATACCTCACCCATGGCCAGTTGATAAAACTCGGCACAGTTGGAGTCTGCGTCGATGCCATCAGTTTTGTTGGCAACCACAAACACCTTTTTCTCTTGCTTGCGCAGGTGCTGGGCAATGGCCTGATCGGCCACCGTCATACCGGCACGGGCATCAACAAGGAATAGCACCACATCCGCTTCTTCGATCGCCAGCAAGGACTGCTCGGCCATTTCGGTTTCGATACCCTCTTCGGAGCCATCAATACCGCCGGTATCAACAACGATAAAGTCAAAGCCGTCATAGCTCGCCTGGCCATATTTTCGATCACGAGTAAGGCCCGGGAAGTCCGCAACAAGTGCGTCGCGGGTGCGAGTTAAGCGGTTGAACAATGTCGATTTACCGACATTAGGTCGCCCAACTAAGGCGATCACAGGAAGCATAATGTACCTCTTCAAATAACAAAAAAGCTCCGCCGCAGCCACCAGGCCTAAGGCGAAGCCTATCTTAGGACATAGCCTAATTAACTAAATTATTGCGCTTTAATGGCGCTGACTTCACCGTCACGAGTGATAACAATCAAACGGTCATTGGCAAGAATGGGCTCAACATAAAAGCCCGAGTCATCAAATTCATGACGCGCTACCAACTCACCGCTGTTGCGGTCAAGCCAGTGCAGGTTGCCTTCTTGGTCACCCACCGCCAGGTAGTTGCCCAATACCGCAGGACCGGTAATATACCAACCGCGTAAAGCCGCTTGCGACCAGCGTTCAATACCTGAGTTCTTATCCAAAGCGTAGATAACACCGTCGCTGTCGACCACATAAATGGTGTCGCCAACTATGCTGAATTCGCGATAGCTGCTGTATTCACGCTTCCATACGACGTTGCCGGAGCGGATATCCACCGCCGCCAAGTTACCATTGTAGGCCAGGGTATAAACCATGGCACCACTGACCTTGGGCTCGGTATCAACATCAACCAAACGCTCAAACTCGGAAGCACCTTTAGGCTGTGCAACTTCGGCTTGCCAGGCGGCGAAGCCACTGTCGGCGATCAACACGGTCAATTTACCGGTTTCTTCACCTACCAGCACACCACCATTGGCAACCGTTGGCGAGCTTAAACCGCGCAGTGTTAACGGCGGCACTTCTTGCTCATAGCGCCAGCGCTCTTCACCTGTATCCGGGTGCAATGCCAGTAGTTGACCTGAGCCCAGGTTGACATAGATTAAGCCATCACCTGCTGCAGGTCGCGATAGCGCCTCGCCGGGTACGCTTTTACGCCAAACCAGCTCACCGGTTTCGCGATCCAGCGCCACTACCTGACCATGCTCAGAACCGATAAAGATCTTGCCATAGGCCTGTAAGATGCCACCGGAAAGCTTAGCGCTTTCTTCGTTTGACCAAGGCCAGAAGCCTGAGTCTTCACGCACATCCGTTTGCCACAGAGTATCGCCATCTACCAAGGATAAGGCTTCAACCTCACCGTTACGCGCGGCTACAAACACTCTGTCTTTATAAAAGGCGGGCTGTAAACGTGAGAAATAATGCTCAACGCCGTCGCCTACCGTTTCTTGCCATACTATCTGGGTTTCGAACTGGTTATTAATTTCTGGTAATACCAACTCTTCTTCGTCGTTTGACGAACAACCCGCCAAGGTCGCCATACATAAGGCAATCCCTGCAAGAGTAACCTTTTTCATTTACCCGCTCCCTACGCAGCTGGCGTTAGTGCTGCCAAATCGTCCAGTTTAACCTGTAATAGCGGGTTGCTTTCTAAGCCGCCTTTATCCGCAGCGCTTTGATAAGCAATACGCGCCTGCTCTTTATCGCCTTGAGCAAGATAGATATCACCCTTAAGCTCGGCCACGGCGGCCTCATAGCTTGTCGGTAATTCACTGCCCAGAGTTGCTAAGGCTGCATCATAGTTTTGCTGTGCCAGTTGCACTCGCGCTAAACGCGTGCTGGCAATGGCTTTTAGCTCTTTCGTCGAGGCATGTTGTTGTGCCCAGGTTAGCTTTTCTGCGGCTACATCAAGTTGCTGCGCATCTACCGCTTCTTTGGCGGCAACAAAAGCAGCCAATACCGCATAGCTTGAACCTTCATGCTGCTGCATCAGGGTTTCGCTTTGAGCTATTACATCGGCACCTTCAACTTCTGTGCTTTGTGCTACCAGATTGAATGCATCCGAAGCTTCTTCGGCGCTGCCGATCTGGTGCTGGTTATAGGCTTTCCAGCCGTATAAGCCGCCCAGGCCGATAACAATACCAAGGGCGATAGATACGCCGTGTTCTTTAAAAAAGCCTTTAATCGCTTCTGCTTGTTGTTCTTCTGTTGAATAAATTTCCATCATTACCTCTTAGACTTGGGTCTAAATCATGTCAGCCAACAGCTGGGTAATTTCATCCAAGGCCAGTGTTAACTGCGGTTTTTCTTCGCGTAGGTATTTCACAGTTACCACACCTTGGTTGAGTTCATCTTCGCCTAAAATCAATGCCACTTCGGCACCGCTTTTATCAGCACGTTTTAATTGTTTCTTAAAGTTGCCGCCACCGGCATGTACCAAGACACGCAGGCCAGGTACGTCGGCGCGCAGCTTAGAGGCGATTACCGGGGCTTGAATGCTGGCCTGCTCACCCATGGCTGCTACATACACATCGGCGTTGCGGCGTATTTCGCCAACACATTCAAGTGCTTGAAGTAGCAATACTAAGCGCTCCATACCCATGGCAAAACCGACCGCAGGTGTGGCCTTACCGCCTAGTTGCTCAACCAGACCATCGTAACGACCACCGGCACAAACGGTACCCTGAGCGCCCAGGCTCTCGGTGACCCATTCAAACACGGTACGGTTATAATAATCCAGACCACGAACCAACTTTTCGTTAACCTGGTATTCGATACCCGCAGCGTCTAATCGTTCACACAAATTAGCGAAATGGGCGCGTGATTCTTCATCCAGGTGCTCAGACAGTTTAGGCGCATCAACCAAGATGGCTTGTACGTCCGGGTTTTTGCTGTCCAAAACGCGCAGTGGATTTGAGTGCATACGACGCTTGGAGTCTTCGTCCAGCTTGTCTTCATGCAGCTCAAGATAAGCCACAAGGGCATCACGGTAGGCGGCGCGCGCTTCATTTGAACCTAATGAGTTCAGCTCCAGGCGCACATGCTCACTGATACCGAATTGCTGCCATAGCTGCGCCGTCAGCATGATCACTTCGGCATCAATATCGGCACTGGCAATACCAAATACTTCCAGACCGAACTGGTGGAACTGACGGTAACGGCCTTTTTGCGGACGCTCGTGACGGAACATAGGGCCCATATACCAAAGGCGCTGTTCCTGGTTGTACAGCAGGCCATTTTCGTTACCGGCACGTACACACACAGCCGTACCTTCTGGGCGCAATGTCAGGCTGTCGCCGTTGCGATCCTCAAAGGTATACATTTCTTTTTCAACGATATCGGTTACTTCACCGATAGAACGCTTAAACAGCTCGGTTGACTCAACAATGGGGAAACGGATTTCTTGATAACCAAATGAAGCCACACATTGACGCAAAGTGTCTTCCACTTTTTGCCATACCTGAGTGTCGCCCGGAAGGGTGTCGTTCATGCCGCGAACTGCTTGAATTTGTTTTGCCACTGATAATCCCAAAATTCTGTTGTAGGCTGCGCTGAGCCCGTGAAAAAGCGTCGATAAAGCGCGCTATTATAGCCTGATTGCGCCGCTACCACCAAGTACTGGCGCCGGCCTTAATCAACTAATTTAATGTCGATTGGCTGCTGTTGTTCCTGCTTGGCAAGGTAGTCGCGCACATGCTGCTCCAGCTGCTCAACGATATGATCGTTGTCGATGCGGGTCTTTTGACGCTCACCATTGATATACAAGCCTGAACGACGGTTGGCACCGGCCAGACCGATATCGCTGACCAGGGCTTCGCCTGGGCCGTTCACAACACAACCGATCACAGATACTGTCATTGGCGTGATCACATCTTCCAGGCGCTCTTCCAGCTGATTCATGGTGCTGACCACATCAAACTCTTGGCGAGAGCAGCTCGGGCAGGCAATAAAGTTAATGCCGCGCGAACGAATACGCAGGGATTTGAGGATATCGAAACCCACTTTGATCTCTTGCACAGGATCGGCGGCAAGGGATACGCGTAAGGTATCACCAATGCCCTCAGCCAATAACATGCCCAGGCCCACCGCGGATTTAACCGAACCGGAGCGGAAACCGCCGGCTTCGGTAATACCCAAATGCAGGGGTTGATCTATCTCTTTAGCCAGCAGGCGATAAGCGCCTACCGCAAGGAATACGTCGGAGGCCTTAACCGATACCTTGAACTGGTCGAAGTTAAGGCGCTGGAGAATTTCAACATGACGCATGGCCGACTCCAACAGCGCCTCGGGCGTAGGCTCGCCATATTTTTCCTGCAAGTCACGCTCTAAGGAGCCACCATTTACACCGATACGAATAGGAATATTACGGGCGCCGGCGGCATCAACCACGGCACGGATCCTGTCTTCACTGCCGATATTACCCGGGTTAATACGCAAACAATCGGCACCGTATTCCGCCACTTTCAAGGCGATACGGTAGTCGAAGTGAATATCTGTGACCAGGGGAATGTCGACCTGCTCTTTAATGCTTTTAAATGCTTCAGCGGCCGCCATGGTAGGCACGGATACACGCACAATATCAGCACCGGCCTGGGCGATATCCTGAATTTGCTTCACCGTGGCATCAACATCCATGGTGTCGGTATTGGTCATGGATTGCACGGCAATGGGCGCGCCATCGCCAATCGGCACATCGCCAACATAAATACGCGTAGACTTGCGGCGTTTGATTGGTGACTCTGAAAACATACTACTTACTCTGTTAACGGTAATGAAAATTTAGCTAAACGGTTTTGTGGAAAATGCGAAATATCCACGGCTTGCCCATTGACGCTGATGCTAACCACATCATGCTTGCCCAGGGTGACCGCAAAGGGCGCCAAACCAACTAGCTCTAACTCTTGCCCCGCTTGTTTAATGTCATAGGCCAAGCGTTTTCCCTTGGCATCCTGCACTTCAACCCAGCATTCGCCGCTAAAGCGCATAACAACTCTTTGCTCACCGGCGGCCAGGGGCGCCTCCTGTGGGAGCATCTGTTCGCCAGTGTCGACCTGGTCGACTTGCGCAATATCCTGGTTAAGCTGCGGGTTATCGACTTTATCAGAGGACTCAGTGATACCTTGTTGCGGATTTAGCTGTTGGGCTTGCTCAGACTCTTGCTTTTGCAAGCTCTCCAAGCTCTCATCAACTAGATCTTGCTGCTCAGACTCCGGGGCCGGGGCCGCTACTATATCCGCGACCAAGGGCGTGCTTTCCACAACCGGCTCGTCACTGTCTTGCCACCACCAGAACAGGGATGAACCTAGAATAATGGCGAGAATGGCATAACTGAAAAGCATCAAACGGTTGTCGTGCGCTTCTTTTTCGGTGCGGCGCGAGAAGCTTTGCATACTTGCCTGCTCTTGCGCCTGAGGTTCTGGCTCAATAGCGGCCAACAAGGGAGCCGAGTCCAAAGCCAGCACCTTACAGTAGGCCTTGATATAGCCACGCACAAAAATAGTGGCACCCAGACGAGCGAAACGCCCTTGCTCTAAATCATCGAGCTTGCGCACCGTAAGATTGAGCTTGCGCGCCAGTTGCTCCTGGCTTAACCCTTGTTGTTCCCTAGCACCTGCTAACTGCTTGCCTATGGCAATAGCGGCTGATCCTTCTTCGCCTTGCTGTGCTACTTCACCACTGTCACTCATAATCTATAGTTCTTAGGATCTGCTATATAAATTTTATCGCCGGGAACCAATTTGCTGTTTTCTTCAAGCAAGTTCCACTCCATCAGCTTTTCCATGCGCACATTGTATTTCAAGGAAATCTCAGACAGGGTGTCACCACCGACTACGGTATGATAATTGTGCACTTGCTGTAAGTAAATTTTACGGCCAACTTGCACGTGATCGGCACTGGCGAGATTATTCCACTTACGCAGCGAGCTTAAACGAATATTGTAGCGGGTCGAAATGCTGAACAGGTTTTCGCCTCTTTGTATCACATGGTAAGGAATTTCTTTTTTGCTTGCGGTATTGGCGACGGCCATTTGCTCAACCACCTTGGCCTTTGATGTCACTTCCTCAGCTGCAGGACTCATATCTTCGACCTGTTCATTCGATTCAGCGGCTTCTTCAAGCTCTGCACTGTTAGCAACAAGCTGTTCGCTCATATCCTTATCTTCCGGCTGATCTTCTGCGGTAACATTCTCAGCTAACTGTATTGAGGCAAACTCACGGGCCAACTCGGACTGTAATTGATCCTTTTGCTCGGCAAGTGTAGTTAGGCTCGATTCGTCAGACTTCTCGCTCGCAGGCTCCGCTGACAGCTCGGTCGAAGGCTTAACTTCTGACACCAACTCTTGCTCTGCACTCTGCGCCGATGCCGCAGGCTCAGATACCAACTCATTAGCCGCTTCTGTTGTTTGCTCGCTTGTCGTTGCAACAGCCGCCATTTGTTCGCTGGCCTGATTTTCAACGACGCTAGATTCAGCCGCAGCTTCTTCTGCTACCTCATCAAGAGTTTCAGGTAGGGTTTCAAGTGCTGTCTCGGCTTCCTGAGCTACCGCCTCAAGCTCTGCTGATTCGGTTGAAGGCTCGGCTTCAGCCTTAACATCAGTTTGCTCTGCCACTGTATCTACGACTTCAGCAGTCACTTCAGCAGCTGTCTCGTCCGCTACAGAGGCAACTGGGGTCTCAACAAATTCCGCCGCGGGTGCGGCCGCAGTTAAAACCACGTCACTGGCTTCTGATTCAGCACTGGCCTTTTTCTTCACTACCTTAATCTTAGGCTTGGCAACAATATGATTGTCTTCCATACCCTCTTGCAGCTCGCTGAGCTTATAGCGGCGATATTGATCGCGTAAGCGTTCAAACTCACTGGCACTGTAACGCTGCTCGCGAATAATGCGTGCTTCGATTGATGAGGGATAAGTCACGGTAATGGTTTCAGAGAGCTTGCGGGCATCTTCAATATGACCCATGCGATCTTGAATCAAATAACCAAGCAGTAAAGAGCGAGACGTAACTCGACCGGTACGCTCATAGCGCTTTAACACCTGTTGGGCATTATGGAAGTCACTTTTAGCATATTTTACCGCCGCCAGATTCAACAGGCTTGATGGGCGTAATGAGCTGTGCTGCAGGGAGTCTTCTAAGAAGGACTCAGCGGCATCGAACTTATTAAATTCCAACGCACACAGCGCCAGGTTTTCATAACTTTCCGCTACGCGCAGGTAACTAGGCACCTCTATAGCAGCCATAAACTTATCAACGGCTAGCTCATACTCACCGATATCACATAAAAACACCCCGTAGTTATTTAGGGTGTTAGGATCGTTCGGCTCTATGCTGAGTGCCTTTTCATACGCATCTTTGGCTCTTTGTTTCTCACCAACCTGCTGGTAGTAATAAGCAATGGAGTAATGTACTTCTGGCAGTTCCGGGGCGAATTTGGCGGCACGTTCTAGATTATATTTTGCTTGGGTGCTATCGCCTTGAGAAAGGTAGTTTAAAGCTAGAGAAATTCGGGTACGGGCGGCTTCTACGTTATTGATTTTCTTCTCGACAACGGGCTTGTCGCTGCCCACATAAGTGCTTTCAGTTACACACCCTCCCAGGGCGAGTAGACTAATACTGGTCGCTAACAGCTTGCGCATGGCTGAGCCTCGTTTGTTCCGTTATTGCACCTATCATTACCGAAAAGCCCTTTTGTTTCATCTATTTTTTGAAAAAAGGGCTTATTTTTATATTACTGAGAGACGTTGACCGCGATAGCGTTCTTTTCTCGTTCCTGGCGTTTGGCCAGTCGCTTGGTTCTATCAACCACATCACCCACCAGCTGACCACAGGCAGCATCGATATCATCGCCTCGGGTACGTCTGACTATAGTGGTGATCCCAGCGGCTTGCAGTACCTTAGAGAAGCGGTCGATACGTGAGTTACTTGAACGACCATAATCATTGCCCGGGAAGGGGTTGAATGGGATCAAGTTCACCTTAGAAGGCGTGCCTTTTAGGGTTTGCACCAACTCATGGGCGTGATCAGTGCTGTCGTTTACTTCTTGCAGCATCACGTACTCTACCGTGACTTCCTTATTTGCTTTAGAACCGTCGATATAACGACGGCACGCGGCCAGGAATTCTTCAATAGGATACTTTTTATTGATAGGCACCAACTCATCACGCAATGGGTTGTTCGGTGCATGCAAGGAAATAGCCAGAGCCACGTCGATTTGCTCTTTAAGCAGATCCAAAGCTGGTACCACACCCGAAGTGCTCAGGGTAACGCGGCGTTTTGACAGGCCAAAGGCCCAATCGTCCATCATCAGCTCCATGGCTGGCACCACGTTTTTAAGGTTAAGCAGCGGCTCACCCATGCCCATCATTACCACATTGGTAATAGGACGACGGGTACTATCGCCATGCAGGCCGATATCTTTGGCCACACGCCACACCTGGCCGATGATCTCCGACACCTTAAGGTTACGGTTAAAACCCTGCTGCGCGGTCGAGCAGAAGGTACACTCAAGGGCACAACCAACCTGAGACGACACACACAAGGTGGCGCGGTCTTTTTCCGGGATCCACACGGTTTCAACTTCCTGACCACCATCAAGGATAAGTGCATACTTGATGGTACCGTCGCTAGAAGGTTGTTTAACCGTGATCTCCGGCGCACGAATTTCACATTCGGCTTGCAGGCGAGCCTTTAGCTTCTTGTTAAGATTGCTCATTTCTTCAAAGTTATCTATGCCGAAATGATAGATCCACTTCATCACCTGATCGGCACGAAACGGCTTTTCACCAATGGATGCAAAATAGTCGCGCATACCTTGGCGATTAAAATCGAGTAAATTGATTTTTTTCTCAGTCGTGGCCATGAATAAACCTCTATCAGGTGACGGATAAAATGAAGGCGGCAATTGTACACAATTTAACCATTATAGCAATTTCTTAGTTCACTCAGCGCAGAGCAAATAAACTAAGGAATTGCATTGAGACAAGAAAAGGGCCTGAAGGCCCTTCCCTGGTTCTGCTTAAAACTCGAAATTAACGAGTACGTGGGCAGATTTCTTCTTCAGCGAAGAAGTAAGCGATTTCGCGAGCAGCAGACTCAGGAGCGTCTGAACCGTGTACCGCGTTCTCGTCGATGCTGTCAGCGTAGTCAGCACGTAGAGTACCTGCAGCCGCTTCAGCTGGGTTAGTAGCACCCATGATTTCGCGGTTTTTACGTACTGCATCTTCACCTTCAAGAACCTGAACCATTACTGGGCCAGAAGTCATAAAAGAAACAAGGGCACCAAAGAAAGGACGCTCTTTGTGCTCAGCGTAGAAGCCTTCAGCTTGCTCTTGTGAAAGGTGAACCATTTTAGATGCTACGATCTTAAGACCAGCAGACTCGAAACGGTTGTAGATTGCACCGATGTGGTTTTTAGCTACCGCATCAGGCTTAACGATAGAGAAAGTGCGCTCTAAAGCCATGTGTTGCTCCAAATAACGTTAAATTTAAGTGTTAAACTTTACCGGGCGCGAATTATACGCGCTTTAGCGTGAAAATCCTACTACATTGTGACCGCCCCGAGGCTAACATGATTTTGTGACACTTTGGCTAAGTCATCTCCTTGACCCGCATAGGCGTGAACTTTCGGTACAACCAAACCCTGATCCAAATCAAAACCAACACCGTGCACACACGCTAGAATCCGCCGCTATTTTTTATCCCAGAGACTCAATCTCCAGTTGACTCGGACTCAGCCAAGGATTTAACCATGTCTATCTTTACCCCAGAATTACTTAGCCCGGCGGGCAGCCTAAAAAACATGCGCTACGCCTTTGCCTATGGCGCCGATGCGGTGTACGCCGGACAACCCAGATACAGCCTAAGGGTGCGCAACAACGAATTTAATCTGGCCAATTTGGAGCTAGGGATCAATGAAGCTCACGCGCAAAACAAGAAGCTTTACGTGGTGTCTAATATTGCGCCGCACAATGCCAAGGTAAAAACCTATTTGCGTGATATCGAGCCGGTTATCGCCATGAAGCCGGATGCGCTGATCATGTCCGATCCCGGGCTTATCATGCTGGTAAAAGAAAAATGGCCGGATATGCCTATTCATTTGAGCGTACAGGCCAATGCGGTGAACTATGCCAGCGTGCTGTTCTGGGCTAAGCAAGGCATAGAGCGGGTGATCTTATCCCGGGAATTATCATTGGAAGAAATTGGTGAGATCCGCGAGCTTTGCCCCAATACTGAACTGGAAGTGTTTGTGCACGGCGCCCTGTGTATGGCCTATTCTGGGCGTTGCCTGCTCAGCGGTTATATCAACAAGCGCGACCCGAACCAGGGCACCTGCACCAACGCCTGTCGCTGGAGCTATGATGTCAAACCCGGCGAAGAAACCGAAACCGGTGATGTGGTGCACAAGATTGACCCTACTCTGGGCCTGGGTGAGCCAACCAAGGAAGTCTTTATGCTCGAAGAGCAAGGTCGCCCGGGGGAATACATGCCCGCCTTTGAAGACGAGCACGGCACCTACATAATGAACTCCAAGGACCTGCGCGCGGTGCAATATGTGGATGCGCTGACCCGCATGGGTGTGCACAGCTTGAAGATAGAAGGGCGCACCAAGTCCTTCTATTACGTGGCGCGCACTGCTCAGGTTTATCGCCGCGCCATCGACGATGCGGTAGCCGGCAAGCCCTTCGACCCAACGCTGATGAAGAGCCTGGAGCATCTGGCACACCGTGGCTATACCGAAGGCTTCTTAAAGCGCCATGCCCACCAGGATTATCAAAACTATGATTATGGCCATTCGGTTTCCGACTCGCAGCAGTTTGTCGGTGAGGTGTTAGGACGCACCAACAATGGTCTGGTGGAAATCGATGTGAAAAACAAGTTCTGCACCGGCCATTCGTTAGAGCTGATGACGCCACAGGGCAATATCAACTTTAACCTTGAGCATATGGAAAACAAAAAAGGCGAAAGCATAGACGACGCCAAGGGCTCGGGCCATATAGTTCGTATTCCATTACCTGAGGATATCGACCTGGACAAGGCCATTCTGCTGCGCAACTTAGCGCCGGGTCAGGACACTCGCAACCCCTTCCCTACTTAAGACTAGAGGGCATTGTGATAGGCGGTAATACGGCGCTCTAAATCCAGCTCCAGCACCACCTGAGTGCGGTGTGGTAACTGGGCCAGAGCATGACGGGTAAGGCGCTCAAAGTAGCTTATAAAATCAGCGACTTGCGCCTTACTCATGGTATGAGCCGTATGACCGACGCGGGCAATTAGTTTTTGCTCCTGCTGCCAGCGCCAGGTCAGCACCGCATCGAAACTTGGCGCCTTCAGCATAATACTGATATCGGCATCGGCAAATACCGGCTGATAATCCTGTGCCAGGCAAGTATTCACATAGCGCCGCCAGCGGCCATCCGCATCTAGCTCTTGCTCAAGGACATTAATTGGCACCTGCAAGGCCTCTTCGCTTTGTGGTGGTGTGCCCACACACCAGCCTTCAATAATAAGCACATCAATGGGGCGCGAGAAGTGCTGCCACTCACCGGGATCACTAGGCTCGTCCATCGCCTTATTAAAGCGCGGCACGCTCAGTGGCGCTTGCCCCTGGCGCACCTCATCCACCAGCCTGTGCAAGCGGGCGATATCATGTGTTCCGGGCACGCCCCGGGTCGCCAATAAGGGATGCACCCGCTGCGCCAGTTCCTTGCGCTGAGTCTGGGAATAATAAAAATCATCCAAAGAACAGGCGCAGACATTTAGGCCGCCTTCTTCGCGCAGGTGGCAGGCGAGATAATCCGCCAGAGTGCTTTTACCTGAGCCTTGGGCGCCGTTGATAGTCACAAACAGTGCCCGCCCCGACTTTTTGGTAGCACTAATTTGCTGCGCCAAGGGCGCAAAGTAGTCAACGATCTGTGCCCCATACTGAGGTGTCAGTTTATGACGAGATAAAAATGCCGCTGTATCCACCTTTGTCCTCTGCCTAAATGATTACCTACTTAGCCTCAGTGCATACCCTGGGCCAATATATAAGTACATTATAAAACAGAGGCTTATTTACTCCACCTTGAAGTTCGGCACTAGCTTGGTGCAATAATGAGCCCACCGGAGCGGCGTTGCACATCAAGTATTCTTTGTTTTAGATCAAAATAAGGCGAATTAGCCCCACCTTGGCTAGGGTCTGTTTATCTTTGCGGTTTACTTTATGTTCAATCTAAACGCATTCTGATCACGACGCTCGTTATGATGCATAGTCATTCTATGTTCATAGCGAGCAACACAGAGCAGGATGCGTTTAGATGAACCCGTAGGGCAGCGCTTGTAGCGCATTTCTACTGTGTTGTTACATGTTTATGTAGAATAACTACACTACACATGTGCCGTCTTGTATAAATTCACTACAAACTGCTGCAGAAACAAACAACAAAGGTCAACAGACCCTAGTGAGTCACAGGGGGATTTTATGTACCATCGCGCACCTGAATTTGAGGGGTAAAAATATGGCATTACTGATCAACGAAAAATGCATTAACTGCGATATGTGCGAACCCGAGTGTCCGAATGACGCCATTTATATGGGTGCGGAGATTTATCAAATAGAGCCGAGTAAATGCACCGAATGCGTCGGCCATTACGATAACCCCACCTGTGTGAGTGTATGCCCCATCGACTGTATTAAGCCGGATCCCGAGCATAAGGAAACACTCGCTGAGCTCGCCGATAAATATGTGTTACTGACACAGGGCGACGAGCCCAGCTAACTACCGCCATGGATTATTCCTTAGCAGGCTTTGCATCGGCTTGTTTGTCACTCGGTAGCGCCTTCGTTGGCTGCAACAACACCTGGGTGAGCGAGTCTTGTATGGCTTTTTTCTGCGCCGCTACTAACTGGGCTAACGCCTCTTGGGTGGTCTGCTTAATGGCCTGCTCCACTTCCTGCACCAGGGTATTGGCATGGGTCAGTGAACTCATTAACAGTAGACTGGAAACTATGGCAGCATGTAGGTATTTCATAATGGTATCCTTGGTTCAAGCTAGTAAGTAAATGTCTCTTAGTTACTATCAACGACCCAGCAAAAATAAAATAACCTTAAAATTCAACAGCCTGAAAACATACTTCTATTTTCACCACACAAATAGCGTCCGCGAATGGACACCTCTGTGTCCAATGCCGGACGCTTATCCTCATCCATCTAGAAATATGATTTTGTGGGTTGGTGCTCTGTGCCGACAAGGTGGCAATTTTGCATATTTGTCGGGTTGAACTCCGGCCTACGAACCTACTATGCCTAGAGGGGTGGCGCTGCGCCAGGCGCCGCGGGTGAAATCAGGGATCGTGATGGACTCACTGCGATTAGCCACGGATTGCGCCGACAAGGGCGAAATTACCGACCAGGCAGCACCAGCCACAGCGCCCGCCGCCTTTAAAAAATCGCGTCTGTTGAGTTGTTTCATTACTTGTTCCTTAGTCATACCTTGTCTAGCACGCTAGCGCAAAGAGTAAGGGCAGGCAAAGGGGACAAGATTAATGGCAAATGGCAGCGATAAAAAACCCAGCTATTTGCTGGGTCTGTAGTTTAAGCATTATCGATCAAAGGCTTAAGTCTGTCTTGTTGCGCCAGTATGCTGCGATACAGGGCAAACTGATTATTGGCTCTATCGAGATTATGGCGGTCGTGCTTAATGCTGAAATAATGGTCGCCGTCGATATAGTCGGTAAGAAAACGCACACCTATCATAAAGGGCATCACACAAGCGCCAAGCCAGAAGCTGGCCTTTTCCTCGGCGGTAATGTGCGCCTTAAGCGGCTCAATGTAACCCTTAACCAAAGCGGCAAAGATTTCTTCACGCACCCGCACATTTGCTAGGTTAATACTGTCTTCTTCTTCCGGCGAGCAGAAGGTGCGCACCATGTCGCCAAAGTCGAATAACCAGTAGCCGGGCATACAGGTGTCGAGATCGATAACGGCTTTAGCCCTTGGCTCTGATGTACCCTGCTTGTCGCAAAACAGCATATTGTTAATTTTGGTGTCGTTATGACAAGGGCGCAGAGGAATTTGTGCACTAACCGCGGCGACCTCATCAATTAAGAAAGCTTGGTCGCGACAAAAATCCAGCAGTTGCTGCACTTCTTTAACACGGCCGAGCTTATCAGCTTGCACAGCCTGCTCCAGCATCTCCATACGCATGGCTAGATTGTGAAAATCTTTGATCACCGGATACAGGGACTCGGCATCGAAATCTTGCAGCGCGGCGGCAAAGCGACCAAAGGCACTGGCCGCAACCTGAGCCTGCAAGGGCGAGCGCACCACTTCTTCACTGCGGCTATTGCCAATAAACTCCAAGGCGCGCCAATGCTCACCCTCAATGCTTACCAAAAACGCGTCATCTTGACTGGGAACATGCTTGATCACTTCCAAGTCATACTGACTTGCCTGCTGCTTTTGCGCTAGGTGCTGCTCAATTTTACGGGCATTGGCGACTAGTTGTTCGGGCTCAGGAAAGACTTGAGTATTGAGCTTTTGCACCACCACACTGCCGCCTTGGTGACTTAACAACATGGTGGTATTGATATGGCCATTACCTATGGCCTTTAAGCTCAGTGGTGGCATAAAGCCAAATTGCTGCGCTAACAGCTGCACATAATAGTCTGTATTCATAGGTGTATTCTTGGCAGCCCCATTACTTATGGTCTAATCCCTTGAGGGCGGCAATATTGCGAGCCAATAGGGGCAATTCATCTTTATAGGTCATTCCCATCCAAGCTTGCTTGGCGGCGTAGACATCAACCACAGCTAGACGCTGGTCAATGCCGTATTGGATTTGGTCGGGAAGATAATACTCCTTTGCGCTGCCCTTGTCATGGTGACCAAGAAAGTGAGTAAAGTTTTCTGCCAAAATCGTAAAGAGTCGCTTATCTATGCCCCAGCAGGTCATGGACGCCAGGGTATCTGAAGCCAGGGCTCTCGCCTGCCCCTTATCGTCGAAGCCAAGCAAAGAGCCACCTTCCTGGTATTGAATATTCAGCACTTCATCCACACGCATGAGCTGCTGGTGTTCGTTAAGGGCACAAATGCCGCGATTCACACCGCCTTGCTCCGACAAGGTTTGTTGCAGCGGATAGGCCACACAGGCCCAGTTGTCGCTGTGCTTAAAGTGTTGCACCAGCTGTTGGTAGGACTCACCGCCGTAATAATCATCGGCGGTGATCACTAGAGCCTTATCGATAACCGCTTCTTTTGCGCATAACAGCGCATGACCCGTGCCCCAGGGCTTTTGCCGCGCGGCTGCTAGCTGCGCGTACTCAGCGGGAACATCCTCAAGACGCTGCTCGACCAAGGTGACATCCAGATCCTCGGGCAGCTTAGGCAGTATCTCTTGCTCGATATAAGCGCGCACGGCAGCGTTGATCACCAGCACCAAATGACGAATACCGGCGTGATAAGCATCTTCAATGCTCAGCTCCATTATGGTGCGGTTAACACCGGGCAGGGGCACAATTTGCTTGGCGCCGCCAAAACGACTGCCGAGCCCACCCGCCAGCACCACCAAACTAATATGAGGATTCACAAACACTATCCATTACTGCAAAATAAGAGTGTAACGACTCGCGCCCCAACACTTGCAACCAAGTGCGGCGGGAAGGGCGGTAGAAAGTGCGGCCAGGTAACCCTGAGCGCAAGACTAGCCGATATTCAAACAAAGGTATTTTTCTTCCAGATACTCGTCCAGTCCCTGATGGCCGCCTTCGCGCCCCAGACCCGACTGCTTTACGCCGCCGAAGGGAGCAACCGGGTTGGAAATAAGCCCTTCGTTAATTCCCACCATGCCGTATTCCAGCGCCTCGCCGACACGATAAATCTGGCTTATGTCCTGACTGTAAAAATAGGCAGCCAAGCCATAAGGAACGGCATTGGCCTGAGCAATCGCCTCAGCCTCATCACTAAAGGTGGCGACGGTAAGCACAGGGCCAAAGATCTCTTCCTGACTGATGCGCATCTCGGCATTTACATTGGTGAGCAAGAGCGGCGCCACATAGTTGCCATCCAAGGAAGCCGCCTGGTTAACCTGCTTGGCTCCTTGTTCAAGCGCGTCTTCAACCAGTTGCAACACCTTGTCTTTGGCGCCAGGGTAAATCAAGGGACCAATATCCACCCCGGCGCTAAAGCCATCGCCCACCCTTAATGCCTGAACTCGTTCGGCCAGCTTGGCGGTCAATGCTTCGGCGACGCGCTCATCCACCAAGACTCGGTTTACACAGACACAGGTTTGCCCTGCATTGCGAAACTTGCTGGCAATAATGCCATCGGCGGCTTTATCTAGATCGGCGCTGGCAAACACCAGCAGGGGAGCATTACCGCCAAGCTCCATGGAGGTGCGCTTTATCGTTGGCGCACACTGGGCCAGTAACTGCCTGCCCACGGCGGTGGAGCCGGTAAAGGTAAATTTGCGTACTACTTCTGAAGCACAGAGTTGCTCTCCCACTTCCTTAGCGCGATCGCTCAGCAGCACATTGAAAGCGCCCGCTTCAAAGCCGGCTTCATGGGCTAAGTGCGCCAGAGCCAAGGCCGACAAAGGCGTATGCTCGGAGGGTTTTAAAATAAAGCTGCACCCGGCGGCATAAGCCGGCGCCACCTTACGGGTGATCATGGCAATAGGAAAATTCCACGGAGTAATGCCGGCCACCACGCCGATGCCTTGCTTAATAACCGAAATTCTATGCTTGTCATTGCTGGCGGGGATAAGCTCGCCATAGCTGCGCCTGGCCTGCTCGGCATACCATTTTATATAGTCGGCCCCGTATTTAACCTCCCCAAGCGCTTCTGCCAAGGGCTTGCCCTGCTCCTTGGTCATCAGCTCTGCCAGTGCCTGCTGGTTGGCCATCACCAAGTCATACCAACGCTCAAGCACCTGGGCGCGATGCTCACAACTGGTATTTTTTAAACTGATAAAGGCTCGCTCGGCGGCACCAATGGCTTGTTCGACTTGAGCCGCGGTTACCCGGGATACACTCGTCAAAACACTGTTGTCGGCGGGATTAATTACATCAAACTCCCCCTCTCCCTTTAGCCACTGGCCGTCGATAAAGGACTGGGTAAATAACAAGGCCGTACTCATATAAGTCTCCTAATAAAAAAGCCGCTGATTCTATGATACAGCGGCTTTTTCTAATTTACATGTGTGAAAGCTTAATGCTCTTCATTCACTATATTGAGGTTGTATTTGGGGATCTCAACCACCAAATCCTCGTCAGCAATTCGCGCCTGACAACCCAGGCGCGACTCAGGCTCAAGACCCCAGGCTTTATCCAGCATGTCATCTTCCAGTTCATCGCTTTCTTCCAAAGAGTCGAAGCCTTCACGAATTACCACATGACAAGTAGTACAGGCACAGGACTTTTCGCAGGCATGAGGAATGCTGATGCCATTTTTAAGCGCCACATCCAATACCGTCTCACCGGCCTTGGCTTCGATGGCTGCACCCTCTGGGCATAGCTCTTCATTGGGTAAAAAGATAATTTGTGGCATTGCTTATACCTCATCTACTGATTGGCCTTTCAAGGCCTTTTTAATTGATGCATCCATACGTCGGGCGGCAAATTCGCTACTCGCCGCATCCACCTTTTCGATGGCGTCTTTAATCTTTTGTGGTTCTGTGGTGCTGGCACTGATCGCCTGCATCTGTGCCATGGCTTCACGTAACGTCGCCAGTTCCTGCTCGTCCAGTAAGTGGCTGTCGGT
Source organism: Pseudoalteromonas qingdaonensis (assembly GCF_038739665.1). Lineage (NCBI taxonomy): Bacteria > Pseudomonadati > Pseudomonadota > Gammaproteobacteria > Alteromonadales > Pseudoalteromonadaceae > Pseudoalteromonas > Pseudoalteromonas qingdaonensis. The sequence continues at coordinate 89,290 of NZ_JBCGCU010000008.1, forward strand.
GGCAAGCGATGCCTCCAAAGCTTCATGTACGCGTAAAACTTCTACCTGCTGCTCTTTAAGCATACGTGCCTGCATATCTTCTTTGGCGTTGCTCATAGATGACTTAAGCATCTCGGCTACCTGATCGTCAGACAGGCCAAACGAAGGTTTCACCTGAATTTCAGCCTGTACGCCGGTGGATTTCTCCATCGCCGTTACGCTTAGCAGACCATCGGCATCGACATTAAAGGTCACGCGAATATGCGCCGCACCGGCGGCCATCGGCGGAATGCCTTTAAGACTGAATTTAGCCAAAGAGCGGCAATCGTCAACTAATTCACGCTCGCCTTGCAGTACATGCAGTGACATGGCGGTTTGCCCGTCTTTAAAAGTGGTAAATTCCTGCGCACGCGCTACCGGAATGGTGGTATTGCGAGGAATAATCTTCTCGACCAGGCCACCCATGGTTTCCAAACCAAGAGACAGGGGTAATACGTCCAACAGCAACATATCCGCTTCCGGCTTGTTACCGACCAGGATATCCGCCTGAATGGCGGCACCAATGGCCACTACGCGATCCGGGTCTATGCTGGTTAACGGCTCTTTAGCAAAGAACTCACCCACTTGCTCACGCACTATAGGCATGCGGGTCGAACCACCCACCATCACTACCTCAAGTACCTCATCAGTGCCAATACCGGCATCTTTTAGGGCTCGACGACAGCTGCGCAGGGTTTTCTTCACCAAAGGCGTGGCCAGTTCGGCGAAAAATTCACGGGTTACTTCAACTGTATGTGCTTGACCGTCGAACTCTAGACCAACATTAACCTTGGCGTAGTTTGTAAGTGCTTCCTTACAAGCTTTCGCTTTATTGATAAATAAACGCAGGGTATTGGCCGATAAGTTTTGGGCACCAGTTTGCTGCTTAAAATGCTCTACCAAGAGGGCATCAAAATCATCACCGCCGAGGGCTGAGTCACCACCGGTAGCCAGCACTTCAAACACCCCTTTATTGAGACGCAGGATAGAAATATCAAAGGTACCGCCGCCGAGGTCGTACACGGCGATTACCCCTTCCTGGCCCGAGTCCAGGCCATAGGCTACCGCCGCTGCGGTTGGCTCGTTCAACAGGCGCAGCACCTTGATGCCGGCCAGTTGCGCCGCATCCTTGGTACTGTGACGCTGAGCATCATCAAAATAGGCAGGAACCGTGATCACCGCGCCGGTAATGGTATCGCCACCGAAGCTTTGCTCGGCACGCTCACGCAGAGCGTTTAATATATCGCTCGATGCCTGTACCGGACTGATATCGCCTTGGCGGGTACGAATATGCAAACTACCGTTGTCATCGCTGAATTCATATGGCAATTGACCATAGCTAGCTTCGATTTCCGCCTGGTTTTTACCTAGGAAACGCTTCACGGAAACCAGGGTATTATGCGGGTCTTGCGCAGCCTGTGCTGCCGCTTCCTGGCCAACCACATGACCTTGCTCCAGATAACGCACCACAGAAGGGAGCATGGCGTTACCCAGCTCATCGGTGAGGGTTTTAGCCTCACCACTTTGCACCGTGGCCACCAAGGAGTTGGTGGTACCCAGATCGATACCTACCGCGAGTTTGTGTTCATGAGGTGCCGTGCTTTGCCCCGGCTCAGCAATTTGCAGTAATGCCATGTGTGTTATTAAACCTTGCTACTTGATTTAATCATCAAATAATTCATCTTCAATGCGCTCCAGTTCATCTTTTAATTTAAAAACAAACTTGAGTTTACGCACGTTATCCGCCGCTTTATGCCAGTCATTTTCATCCTGGCTGGCCAATAGGCTTTGCAGCTCGTCGCTGTATTCGCTGTTTAACTCTTTAATATGCTGCTCTAGCTTGGCAATCGCGGCATCTGGGTTGCCGCTTGTTTTAACCTCTTCAAGTTCTTCACGCAGTTCCATTTGCTGCATCAAGAACATAGGATCTTGCAGGGTTTGCTGCTCGCCACGAAGTTCCAGGCCTAGCTCGGCCAGCATATATTCGGCGCGTTTAAGGGGGTGCTTAAGGGTTTGCAGGGCATCGTTAATTTCCGCCGTTTTTTGCACCGCCAGCAGTTTTTCTCGCTCACTGCCGCCACCGTGTCGGTCCGGATGCGCCGCCCGCTGCAAATCTAAATAGCGGGCGCCGATCACTTGCAGATCGACGTCATAATTTACCGGGATCGAAAACAATTCAAAATAACGCATGAAAAACCTTTATAACGAAAAGCCCTACATAAGGTAGGGCTTAAGCGAATACAATACCTGATCTTGAGCAACGCCTTGCCCAAATAAGTGCAGTTATACGGTAAAGCTCTCGCCGCAACCACATTCACCACTTTGGTTCGGGTTATTGAATTTAAACCCTTCGTTTAAACCTTCTTTGGTGAAGTCCAGCTCGGTACCATCTATATATACTAGGCTTTTAGCATCAACAACTACCGTTACGCCCTTGTACTCGAAGGTTTCATCACCTTCGCTAAGTTCATCAACGAACTCAAGCACGTAGGCAAGCCCTGAACAGCCTGTGGTTTTAATGCCCACACGCAGACCCAATCCTTTACCACGATTTTCTAGAAAGGATTTTACGCGCTCCGCCGCTGCATCTGTTAAGGTGATTGCCATACTACTGCCTTATTTGCCGTGTTTACTCTTGTAATCTTTAATCGCTGCCTGGATCGCATCTTCTGCCAGAATTGAGCAGTGGATTTTCACCGGTGGCAACTCCAGCTCGGCGCTGATGTCGGTGTTTTTGATTTCCGCAGCTTCGTCAAGAGTCTTGCCCTTAACCCACTCGGTTACCAATGATGATGATGCAATGGCACTACCACAACCGTAAGTTTTAAACTTCGCGTCTTCAATAACGCCTTGCTCAGAAACCTTGATTTGTAGCTTCATTACGTCACCACACGCCGGTGCACCAACCATGCCCGTCGCTACGCTTGGATCATTTTTGTCAAGAGAGCCAACGTTACGTGGATTCTCTACGTGATCTATTACTTTATCACTGTATGCCATAACTTTTACCTCGCTACCTTGTTACTACCAAGGCTTAATGATGTGCCCACTCAACCGACTCTAAATCAATCCCTTCCTGATGCATCTCCCAAAGTGGAGACATCTCACGAAGTCGGCTAATAGACTCTTTAATAAGTTTAACGGTGTAGTCGATTTCTTCTTCGGTAGTAAAGCGACCAATGCTGAAACGGATTGAACTGTGCGCCAGCTCGTCGTTACGACCTAGGGCACGCAATACGTATGAAGGCTCAAGGCTGGCCGATGTACAGGCTGAACCTGAAGAAACCGCAATGTCTTTCACTGCCATTAGCAGCGACTCACCTTCAACAAAGTTGAAGCTGATATTGACTATGCCAGGCACAGAGTGCTCTGGGGCACCGTTGAAGTATACTTCGTCCATATCCTGCATAATGCCGTCGATTAGACGAGTGCGTAAGGCACTGATATGGGCGTGATCTTTATCGAAATCTTGTTTAGCGATGCGGAAAGCCGCACCCATGCCGACGATCTGGTGCGTCGCTAGTGTGCCCGAACGCATACCGCGCTCGTGACCGCCGCCGTGCATTTGTGCTTCTAGGCGAGCTCGTGGCTTACGACGCACATAAAGGGCACCAATACCCTTAGGACCATAGACCTTGTGGCCAGAGAAAGACATGAAATCAACTTTCAGCTCTTGCAGGTCAATTTTCACCTTGCCGGCGCTTTGTGCAGCGTCAACGTGGAACATGATCTTGCGCTCACGGCACATCTCACCTATGGTGGCTATGTCTTGAATCACACCTAGCTCGTTGTTTACGTGCATTACGCTTACTAGGATGGTGTCATCGCGCATGGCGGCTTCAAGCTTTTTCAAATCAAGCAGACCGTTAGCTTCCACGTCCATATAGGTTACTTCAAAACCTTGACGCTCAAGCTCACGACAAGTATCGATTACTGCTTTATGCTCGGTACGCACGGTAATAATGTGCTGGCCTTTCTTCTTGTAGAAGTTAGCGGCGCCTTTGATGGCCAAGTTATTTGACTCTGTGGCACCCGAAGTAAATACGATTTCGCGTGGATCGGCATTGATCAGATCGGCGATATCATGACGCGCCTGATCGATAGCCTCCTCGGCCTGCCAACCAAAGCGGTGCGAACGTGATGCTGGGTTACCAAAATTACCTTCCATTGTCAGGCATTGCATCATTTCTTCGGCAACGCGCGAGTCCACTGGCGTTGTTGCTGCATAATCTAAATAAATTGGTAACTTCATACTTTCTCCGCTCACGGCAACCCTGGGGTTGCTCACAATTGACAGCTGACTTCTATATTCTCTAACTTGCTCAGGGCATCACTTAGGCTTTTATCCTGGCGCTGGGCCACTGCTTTAATGTCGGACTTATTGACCAACTCGGCTAAGGTGATGCCATGTAAAAATTCTTCAATGCGCTGACTTAATTCAGTCCACAGGGTGTGGGTAAGGCAACGCATGCCACTTTGGCAGCCGCCCTCAGCACCATGACAACGAGTGGCATCCACCGACTCATTTACTGCGCTGATCACATCACCCACGGAAATGGCACTGGCCTCTTTGCCAAGCAAATAACCGCCGCCTGGGCCTCGTACCGAGGTCACCAAACCTTGCTTACGCAAGCGCGCGAATAATTGCTCAAGATAAGACAAAGAGATTTCTTGCCGCTCGGAAATGTCGGCAAGGGGAACGGGCCCAACATATGTGTGTAGCGCAACATCGAGCATAGCGGTAACCGCATATCTGCCTTTAGATGTTAACTTCATAACGCCCCCATACTCATCAAGAGTGTGAATTTTAATTACCTGAGTATTAGAGTCAAGTATTTACTAGTACTTGAGTGAAATACTCGGGTATTCATTCACATTGTAAATACCTGAGTGATTTAGTCAAGTATTTATCCGCTTTGAAAAGTATGGATTTGACCCTTTATTTAGGGTCTTTCATCTGCTTGTCGACCGAGGTCAACATGCCACGCAAAATGTTCAGCTCCTGCTGCTCCGGACGGGCTCGGTTAAACAGGCGTTTTAGCTTGGTCATAACCTGACCCGGGTGCTGCTTAATGATAAAGCCGGTGTCGCCAAAGGTTTTCTCCAGATGCTCATAAAAGCGCTGCATCTGCTCGTTGCTCGGGTATTCGGCTTCATCTTCTTCAACCACCTGCTCTTGCCTATCAAGGAACTGCATGCGGGTTTCATAGCACAGGGTTTGCACCGCCATGGCCAGGTTCAATGAGCTGTACTCTGGGTTAGCAGGAATACAAACATGGAAATTACACAGTTGCAGCTCGTCATTACTGAGGCCGCTGTTTTCACGACCAAAGACTAAAGCCACCGGGCCCTGTTGAGATTCATTCACCAGTTTTTCACCACAACCGCGCGGGTCAACCATGGGCCAGCTCAGGGTGCGTGAGCGCGCACTGGTGCCAATAGCTAGAGTGCAGCCTTCAAGGGCTTCTTCTAAGGTCGAGACTGTGGTGGCTGTGCCAAGAATATCCGTGGCACCAGCTGCCAAAGCACTGGCATGACTGTCGATTTCACATGCCGGATCAACCAGATAAAGGCTGCTAAAGCCCATGGTTTTCATGGCTCTAGCTGCTGAGCCAATATTTCCTGAATGGGAAGTGTTCACCAGAACGATGCGAATGTTCTCTAACGCCATAGAAAATGTTTACTCTATCAATAATCAAATTGGCGGATATTTTAGCACAAGCATTGCAGCGGTGGTGATCTTTGTCGTACACGCTTTGTTCACCAAAGGTCAGCGCCACAGTGAAATATCTTCATATAAAATCAGTGAATAACAAAGTTGTACAAAAAAACACCGATTATTTTTTCAAACTTTATTTACTTTGTCGGGAAAATCGTTAGAATACGCCGGCTCAAAAATATTGTTCTTTTACAACCCAAAGGTAATGCTATGCATCCAATGTTAAACATTGCGATTCGCGCTGCGCGAAACGCAGGTAAGGTGATTTTGCGCGCCTGTGAAGATTTATCAAAAGTTGAAGCCACTCAAAAAGGCACCAACGACTTTGTGACTAGCGTCGACAAAGAAGCGGAAGCCGTTATTCGCGAAACCATCTTAAAAGCATATCCAAACCACAGCATTGTGGGTGAAGAACTAGGTCAACACGACGGTTCTGATGCAGATTACCTTTGGGTTGTCGACCCTCTTGATGGCACCACCAACTTCATCAAGGACATCCCTCATTTTGCCGTATCGATTGCCCTTAAAGTTAAAGGCCGCATCGAACAGGCTGTTATTTATGATCCTATCCGTGGTGAGCTATTCACCGCCAGCCGTGGCCAAGGTGCCCAGCTAAACAGCAAGCGTATCCGCGTAAGCAACGCCAAAGACTTGTCTGGTACCGTGCTGGCAACGGGTTTCCCGTTCAAACAAAAGCACCATATGGATGCCTATATGGAAGCCTTTAAAGCATTATTCGTACACACATCCGACATCCGTCGCGCCGGCTCAGCAGCACTGGATATGGCTTACGTAGCCGCCGGTCGTGTTGATGGCTTCTTCGAAATCGGTTTGAAACCTTGGGATACAGCCGCAGGCCAGCTACTTGTTAAAGAAGCAGGTGGTTTGGTGATGGACTTCGCCGGTGGTGCAAATTTTGATAAAAGCGGCAACATAGTATGTGGTGCACCTAAGCTGGCCCAAGCCCTTGTAAAAGAAATTCGTCCGGTACTAACAGAGTCATTATTGAAATAATGATGTGCTTTGTCGGTGCCAAGCACCGACAATTAGCAATGCAGGAGCACATTGCCTTGCAGGTCGGCTTTTGCCACCATGGTTGTAGGTCGGTCTTCTAGGCCGACACAATGTCAATCAATCTCACCCTGTCGGCGCAGAGACCTACAAATGACTTTCTCAACTCCAGCCTTCAAATTAAGATTTTGTCGCGGTGGCGACGGCACCTTAGGGGTGGTTTACGCCAACCACCCCTAAGAACCCCAAGGCGCCCGTGATTCGCTCATGCTTACGAACTCAGGTTTTTGTTAAACGTTTCGTTTAGTTATTGAGGCAATTTAACAGCACATCCCTGTCCTGATAAACCTAGCTCGACATCCTGCCTCGCTCTCAATAACACACTCCACAACAAAAACTGATTTCTACAGCGCGAATCTAAACGGGATAAGGGCTGATACACCGACGTTTATTTGCAATCCAGCTTTCGCAGTGAGGGTGAGGTCGGCCTTCTAGGCCGACAATTAGCAGTGCAGGAGCATATTGCCTTGCAGGTCGGGATTTTATCCCGACAAAACCCTCAATCAATCTCACCTTGTCGGCGCACAGCACCGACCTCCACATGACCAATGCAATGCAATGCAATGCAGGAACACATTGCCCTGTAGGTCGGCCCTTGCCTTGTAGGTCGATCTTCTAGGCCGACAATTAGCAATGCAGGAGCACATTGCCTTGCAGGTCGGCCTTTGCCACCATGGTTGTAGGTCGGTCTTCTAGGCCGACACAATGTCAATCAATCTCACCCTGTCGGCGCAGAGACCTACAAATGACTTTCTCAACTCCAGCCTTCAAATTAAGATTTTGTCGTGGTGACGACGGCACCTTAGGGGTGGTTTACGCCAACCACCCCTAAGAACCCCAAGGCGCCCGTGATTCGCTCATGCTTACGAACTCAGGTTTTTGTTAAACGTTTCGTTTAGTTATTGAGGCAATTTAACAGCACATCCCTGTCCTGATAAACCTAGCTCGACATCCTGCCTCGCTCTCAATAACACACTCCACAACAAAAACTGATTTCTACAGCGCGAATCTAAACGGGATAAGGGCTGATACATCGGTGTTTATTTATAACCCAGCTTTTACTGTGAGGATCGGCCTCGCCGCTCGTTGTAGGTCGTGATTTGCCGCCATGGATAGCGGTAAAACAATGCAGGAGCACACTGCCCTGTAGGTCGGGATTTTATCCCGACAAATATGCGCCATTCTCACCCTGTCGGCGTAAAGCATCTACAAAAACGCTACAGTCGGCGGCTCGACAAGAGCCATTACCTTTCACGCATCACCCCTTCTTGCATGGTGGAAGCCACCAAATTGCCCTTTCGGTCAAAGCACTGACGTGTGCTAGGGGTGATTCCTACATGCCTATTAAAGCAAGCTTGGGTCGCCTATAATTAACGAAAAAATTAATAAAAATTGGCCCCATAAGCCTCGCCTAATATCCACTGAATTCAAGTTCGCACCCGCGACTCTTATAAAATCGGAGTTCAACTTTGCACTCCAGTCCAAGTTGATAAAGACATTAAAAACTAAAGAAAAGCCTACAAGGAAGAGAGTCGTTGAAATTAAATCATTCATATTTATACCCCTTTATAACCCTGTTCAACTATCAGAATTAAAGAGGGCCCTGGGGTTAAAAGCCAAAGACATTATAGGCTTTTGTTTATTACAGCTGCTCATCACCGGTGTGTTTATTGCGCTAATGTTGATTTTTTATCCTTAAAAACAAAAAGATATTAGTAAGAAAAAAAATAATAAAAGTGAGAAAACAATGAAAATCTTACCCATATTATGAATTTTTTTTTGATTTTTAGACTTGTTTTCCGATAGTTGATTATCCTCCAAGTGGAAACAATGCGGGCATTTAGGCAATGAGTTATCATATGATAAACAACAGCGTTGGCAGCGTGTCTGTTTCCTCTTCTTTAACATCATTACAAAATTAAAACCAATAGACATATTTATCCTAAGTGTTAATTCCAGACTAATTAAAAATATGATGAGCTTAAGTCCCTATAAGTCATCATATTAAAACTATTATTGTTTATCTTTCAAAAAGTGAGCTCTAAACTTTACATTAAAGCAAAGAACAATTAAGGCTATGATCATATAACAAACAAATTCATATAATTCATCTGCAAAGTTGATAAAATTTTCATATAGCCAGTTAAGAGAAAACCATATAAAAAAAGTCACAATAATTTGCATTAAAAACACTTTATATTTCACTATTTCAGATCAAACCAAACTACTGCTGCTAAATATACAGCACCTGCAATAAGTGCCCCTCTAGCGCCTAACAAACTACCTGCTGATATTGCTGAAGAAAGATCTTCTGATGAAAAATCCCCCCAGCAATGCTCTGCACAACCACCATTTACTTCTTCAATTTCATTTACGTTTAATTCACGCATTCTGTTATACTCCATTTATCCGACCTTTCTTTTTAGTCAAGCGTGTCGGGTGATTAGTTCGCTCAATCTCAGCATGAGAAGGAGCAGTTAATTAGGCTGGCTTTAGTTGTTCTCGCTAAAGTTGACTAAAGTCAGCCGCTTTATTTCCAAGCAAGACCTTCGATATTGACCTTGCAAGAAAAATTCTTTTAATTCAGATAAATTATTAGCTTACTCGGCCTTTTAAGCTGTAAATTGGCTCAAGCACTTTCTTTATCTACTTGCATATCGACTAATCCACCATTTTTAAGCTCAAACACCTTGTCAGCCATATTAATGGTTTCTTGGCGGTGAGCTATCATAATTCGTGTTATGGGTAGGTGCTGAATTTGTTCACTTATTTTAGCTTCGTTACCTTTATCTAAGTGGCTTGTTGCTTCATCCATAAACAGCACACAAGGTGATTGATACAAGGCGCGAGCAAGCAGCAATCGTTGGATTTGACCACCCGATAGGTTTGAGCCCATATCCCCAACCAAGGAGTTATAGCCCATGGTCATTCGAGTGATATCTTCGTGAATAGCCGCTAAATGCGCACATTGCTCTATTTTTAAGTAGTTCGGTTGCGGGTCAAAAAAACTGATGTTGTCAGCAATAGAACCAGCAAGCAGGGTATCGTCTTGCATCACAGCAGCGATTTGCTTACGGTAGTTCTTTAGCCCCAGCTGGGTAATATCCCTACCATCTAACAACACCTTTCCCGAGTCAGGTTGCAATAGCCCAAGCATAATTTTCATCAAGGTGGTTTTACCCGCCCCTGATGGCCCGGTGATCGCTATCGAATCACCAGCATCAAGCGAAAGGTTTATGTCTGTCAATATCGGCGTCCGCTCTTCACCGTAACTAAAGCTAATATTTTCAAGCGTAAGTTGGCCTTTCTTCTTGTTTTCTATTCCTGAAGAATATGCCATCTCACCTTCTCGATTCGCCTCTTGTTCAGTGAGTGCAATATCGGCAATACGGTCAAGATGCAGCCGCATCATCTTAAATTGAATAATCTGCTCTATTAAATTGGCAAAACGCTGTGTGAGTTGATTTTTATAGGCGATAAAAGCTAAAACCATACCCACAGACAAGCTATTATTCATCACTAACTGGGCAGCAAGATAAATAACCAAAACATTTTCCAAGCCAAACAGTAACTTATTAAATGAATCAAAACTGATCTTTAAGCGCCCCAAACGAATTTCGCTGTTGATCACTTCCGCATAACGGTTTTGCCATATTCCCTGTCTTTGCGACTCATTGCCAAAAAGCTTAATGGTTTGCATACCACGAATATTTTCTAAAAAATTCGATTGCTCTTTAGCTGAGGCTTGAATCATTTCTTCGGTCGCTTGATGTAGCGGACGATACAAGGCTAGTCGCACTAAGGTATAAAGCACTATTGCGCCAAGAACCACTGCTGTTAGATTGATAGAATAAAGTGCCATCATCACCAGCACGGTTATTGCCATCACCCCATCTACTAAAGTTTCAACAAAGCCAGTGGTAATGCGCTCACGTATTTGCGCAAGTGAGCCAAAACGGGACACAATATCGCCCACATGCCGCGACTCAAAATAATTCATGGGCAAACGTAGTAAGTGCCTGAGCAAATTTACACCCATTTGCATATTGAGCAAGCTTGAAAGGCGCAGTATTAACCAACTTCGCACTGCATTAGTGACAACTGAAATAATGGCTATTAAGGCAAAGCCAATCGCTAACACTGTAAGTAGCGACTCATCAAAACTAATTAATACTTCATCCACCACCCATTGCATATAGTAAGGCGTCATTAATGCAAATAGTTGCAGTACCAAAGACAAGACGATGAGCTTCACCAAGCCTGATTTTAAACCCGACATTGAAGACCACAATTGCGTGAACTTCATTTTGGCTTTTTCTTCTTTTACTTCAAATTTGCTGGTTGGCGTAAGCTCTAAACAAATGCCAGTAAAGTGCTTGCTAAACTCTTCAGCCGTTAATGTACGCTTTCCCACGGCAGGATCATTGATTGCAAACTTGGCCCTAGCGCCTTTACCTGAAACCTTTGTCAACACAACAAAGTGATTCATATCCCAATGCAGAATACAGGGTGTTTTTAGTTTATGTATTTCATCAAGCGGGCATTGTAAAGCACGGCTGGCTAACCCTAAACTATCACCCAGTTCAATAAGCTGCTGAAGGTTCATGCCTTTAAGGTTGGCTGAAAAGCGCTTGCGCATCGCGGGCATATCAAGTTTATGGCCGTGATAATTTGCGATCATCGCCATTGCAGCAAGGCCACATTCAGCTATTTCGGATTGGAGGATTAAAGGAGTTGTTGAATTGAAACCAAAATTCAATGTATTTTCTCGCATTCTGCTCATTGTAATTTTTATAAACCCAAAGAACTAAAATAAGCTTATAAAATTAATAAGAAAGTGAAGTGTAATAGAGTAATATATTCCATTTCTAAACCTGCCCACTAAATAACAAAAAACAAATCCACTAAAGAACATTACCATCAATTCATATGCTCCCATCCCAAAGTGAATGATTGAAAATGAAAGAGAGCTTACAGTTGCTGATTTAACGATGCCAACGCTGCTTTTAAAGTGGTTAAAAATAACCCCCCTAAAAAGTAGCTCTTCGACTACTGGGGCCAGAATTAGTGTAAAAATAAGACCAAGAACCTCACCGCCACTATCATTAATAGAGCAAGCCAATTCAAAAAAGTAACAAGACTTGTTATAAAATGAATCTATAAATAACAAGGAAAATAAACAAATTACTAACCACTTGAAGCCTTCAAAATTAAAAGGGGACTCACCCCACCCAAGAATTTTTACTCGGCCCATTTTAAAAAATATAAAAACAGACATAGAAAAATAAATAGCGGATGAATAAAAATAATCGTGAGCACCTGGTTTTAATAAATAAACAACAAAGACACCAAGGAAAGATAAAAAAACGACAAACAAACTTTCTAAAACCAGTTTAACCATAAAAACTCCAACATATAGGTGGCTTTCGCCACCTATATACTATTACCTTGTATGTTCGTTAATTTCCTGAGCTATTGGTAGCCACCATTCAATAACACTCTCCGCCGCATCAGCAAGTGCTTCCCCAAGATCTCGAATTGCCCCACCTACGGCTTGCCCTGCTTCTCTGGCAATACTTCCACCCTCTACAGAGTTAATCTCTAGTAAACTTAATTCTCTCATTATGCGTCTCCTCGCAGACCTTCATCAACACCAGCCATAAAATCAAAAACCATTTCGGCAGCAGAAATTGCCCCGCAGACGGCAATAACGACAGCGGCGGGATTACCGCCATTTACTTCTTCAATTTCATTTACGTTTAGTTCACGCATTTTGTTATACTCCTTGTGCCCATATTCTGTTAAAAGTTTATGGGTGATTAATATGCTCACAACATGTGAGCTGTTAATTAGCTAACGTTAGTTTTCCGGCTAAAGTTGACTAACGTTGGCCTCCTTTTTGTTCACGGGTGACAACACCCGTAATCAAAACTCTTTTTAACTGGACTAACGCTAACTCACACGCCCTTTTAGGCTGTAAATTGGCTCTAATAACCACTCAATCAGCGTACGTTGCTCAAGCATAATATCGGCCTCGAATAACATGCCGCTTTTTAGTTCAAATGCTTGACCATAAGCTTGCATTTGCTGTTTGGTCAATTTGGCTCGTAAGCGATAAACGGGCTCTTGTAAGGCAATTGGCAGTTGCACTTCATTTGGGGCGATAAGCGCTCGATCTATTCGGGTAATTTCACTCTCGATAAACCCGAAACGCTGATAAGGAAAGGCATCAAAACGTAGCCGAGAGACTTGCCCTTTGGCGATAAAGCCGGCGCTGCGAGTCGGTAACAGCAGCTCTGCAACTAATTCAGAACCCTCAGGCAAAATGTGTAATAACGGTTTTGATTGTGCTTTTGAAGGGGAAAGTGTTTCACCTTCAACTACTTGAATGCCAGTCACTGTGCCAGCATGACTGGCTGTTACCCTGTAACTATGGCTGTTTTGAACTTGCGCTAGTTGGTTTTCAATATCCGCTTTTTCACGCAATAAGCTATTAATGCGCAGTGTATATTGTTGAGGTAAGTTCGCTGTATCAAAAGCAGTTTGATTGATTTGGTTGTTTTGCTGCAGCAGCAAACGCGCAATATTTTGTTTTTCTTGCTGTGCTTCTAACAGCGCTTGTTGCTGGCTTTCTTTCTCAAATTTTGAAATAAAGCCGTTGCTATTTAACAGTTCAACATCTTTTTGTTGAGCCAATAATAATTTCAGTTTTTCGTTCGCAAGCGTAAGTTGGCTCTCTAGGGCTATTTTTTCACTCTTTAACGCTGAGGCTTTGTTTTCTAAGTTTTGCTTTTCTTTTGCTTGAATAGACTGGTATTGGTTTATCTCTTCATCAAGTAACGTTAGCTGTGAGGTTAGTTGCTTTTGTAACTGGCTACTTAAGCTTAAACCATCGGCACTATTTTGATGGATGATCACAGTCGCCAAGGCTTGACCTTTTTTAACAACATCGCCTTCTTTTACGAATAGGCTGTCTATCGTGCCACCTTGAGTGGCAAAACTTTTGATAACCCCTTTATTGGGCATTAAAAAGCCACGAACGGTTTCTTTGCGAGAATATTCGGCAGTAAATAAAAAAGCGATAATTGCGATGGCAATAGCAACTAAGATTACGACTGTTAGCTTAATAGACAAGGGCTGAGCAAGGGTGATCGCCCCGGTTAAACGCTCACTTTGGTGAGAGACTGCTTCCTTTCTAAATAACGGCATTTACCATTCCATAGTAAATTATTTAACAACCGTTCCATTTTCAGGTAAACGGGGGGGATGTCAACTCATTGTTACGACATTGATAAAAAAATTAACGTTTCTCTAAGGCGTTTAAAACGTCGCGATTGGGCTGATACATTGGTGTTTATTTGTAACCCAGCTTTTGCTGTGAGGATCGGGATTTTGCCGCCATGGTTGTAGGTCGGGATTTTATCCCGACAAATTATGCGCCAATCTCACCTTGTCGGCGCAGAGCACCGACCTACAAGTGACCAATGCAATGCAGGAGCATATTGCCCTGTAGGTCGGGATTTTATCCCGACAAATTATGCGCCAATCTCACCTTGTCGGCGCAAAGCACCGACCTACAAACCACAAAGCAGCTACAGCTCGTACGTAAAACTCACGCCCGCTACACGCGGCTCACCATATTGCACATAGGTTTGCGTTGCGTATTCATTTACTGGGTTATTACCAAACTCAAAACCGCGAGTATAGGTATCTTCATCCAGGGCATTACGCACCCAGAAATTTAAATCCCAGTAATCCGCCTGATAGCCAATGCTGGCGTTTAGCAGGTTCACATGAGGTGCTTGTGAGTCATGGCTGTTAGAGAAGTAATACTCGTCCTTTCCTTCCATGCCCACATTCACAAACAAGGCATCGGTAATGTTAAAGCGAGCGTTGATGGCATATTGATAATTAGGCGCCTGCGCCTGATCCCTATCGGTTTGATCTATGCCATCGGCGGTCACAAAACCATCGATTTCGCTTTCCAGCAAGCCCAGGCTACCGCTTAGGGTTAGACGCGGTGAATAAGCGTATTCGCCTTCAATTTCAAGGCCATAGTTTTCGCCGCTGTTACCATTGTCGAAGTAACCGGCAAATTGTTGATCTTCGGTTTTCCAGGCTTTAAGCTGAATATTATCGCGATGCATATAAAACGCAGTAATACGTACATTCAAACGTTGATCGGCTGAGCTACCCTTTACACCGAACTCGGCATTCCACAGGTATTCCGGGTCGAAGGTACGGTGGTTAAGGAAAAATTCCGCATCCTGGCTTAAGCCTTCATCATTGGCTTTGGCGATGGCCTCTGCATTGATACCACCGGCTTTATAGCCGCGGCTGAGACTGGTGTAGATCATGGTGCGTGGCACCACTTGGTATTCCAGGGCGACCTTAGCGCCGACCATGGTATCGTCTACCGTTTCGCTTACGCCGTGGACATCCATATAGTCGCCTTCGTTGCGCTCAATGCGCAAGCCGGTAACTAAGCGGGTTTTATCACTGATTGGAGTCTCAACTTGACCATAGATAGCCAGGTTGTCGCTATCATAGTTGGAGGTGAAATCGCCATCATTCCAGGTATACAAACGCAGCAAGTCAACCTCGCGCGACTGATAATACAGGCCACCTACCCAGTTACCTGATTTAGAGGTAAAGCGCAGCTCGGCACTGTGATCTTGACGCTCACGCTCGTAGCTGTCGATTGAGCTGTAACCCCATGGGTGCAAGCCCGCTTTACACAGCGCTGGCTCTTGCGGATCATTACACACCCAGTCTTCATCAAAGCTATAAAGCATGTCCGCATCTAAGGCGGTCAGATTCAGGGCGATATCGGCAAAATCAAAACCTGTGTAGATATTACTCAGGCCAAAGGCGTTACTTTCCTGGGTATCTTTACCCGGCTGATCCGCCACACTGATACGGCTGTTATCCAGAGTAAAGGCATCATAGCCGTTATCTATGTCCATAAAATGAGCGACAAACTCGGCACGCCAATTCTCGGTAAGTTGCGAGTGCAACTTGATGCGTCCGACCTGCTCGTCGATATTCTGGGTATCATCACGACCCAAATAGGCATTTTTCACATAGCCATCGGATTTATTTTGATAGAAGCTGGCGCGCACACTGCTTTTCTCACCAAAGCCAGTGGCCGCGGCGATACCTGCATCCCAGGCGTTATAGTTACCCGCTCCCACCTTAACCTTAAGGCTTGGTGCCAGGGTCGGATCGGCACTTTCCATATGTATCATCCCGGCCATGGCATCGGCGCCAAAGCGCGTGCCCTGAGGGCCACGGTAGATTTCCACCTGGTCGATATCGAACAGCATGGCCGCGCCGCCCAAGCCAGAATAGTTAATACCGTCTATCACCATACCCACGGAAGGGTTAATGGGGTCAACAAATTGCGAGCGCAGGCCTATGCCACGCACTTGCACAAAACGACCACGCGATGCCCCAGCGGTAAAGTTAACGTTGGCCGCCTGGTTTAGCAGCTCATCCAGATTCTTGGCGTCACGAGCGGCAATTTCAACATCGGAAAATAGGCTGGCGCTGGCGCTTAGCTCTTGAATCGACTCGCTTTTAAAGTCGCCGGTAACAATAATTCGTTCAATTTCACTGTCATCTGCAAAGGCGCTAAAACTTAGGCTTTGAGCGACCGCACAGGCTAATAAACATAAACGTGCATTCATGCTGGGGAAGCATCCCTACTGGATTAAAAATGGAACACCGAGTCTAGCAAAATCAAGCCATTAAATGAACAGCTTAGAGACTTAAGCCGAGCTTAAAAATCACAGCTCGGCTGACCTTAAGGCTACTCAGCCAGCTTGGAGCGTTTGCCCTTTAGGTAGGCGCCACGAAAGGCGATAAAATGCTGCTCTAACTTCTCTGCGGCCTCAGCCTCACCGGCCAGTTGCAACACCATGATCGCCACCTCGGCGGTGCCAAGCTGGTGTGCATGGGGGGCAACGCGCAAACGATAGTCTGATAACTTTTCCGGGGTGATGGAAAGAATGGGCAAAGCATCCAGATAAGGCGACTTGCGCACCATCTTTTTGGCCTCGCGCCAGGTGCCATCCAAAAAGATAAACAAGGGTTTTTTATCCCCTTGGTGCTGCACCTGAGTACAAACTCGCTCCAAAGCCATGCCTTCACTCGGGAACACCACATAAGCCTGATATTGGGGATCCTTGATAAGCGCCAACAAGGCAGGATCCGGATCGGTTCTGTCCCAACGAAAGGCATGGTTGTCCGGGACTATATCGGCGATTAAGCGCCCGGTATTGGAGGGCTTAAAGCTTTCGTTATGGTACATCAACATGCAAACCGCAACACCACAGGGCACAGGCTCAACCCCGGCACAAATACATAGAGGCTCGGCCAATAGGCAGGACTCGCAGCGGCTCAACTTGCTGCCACGCGCCTTAAACTCGCGCTTTGCCATTGCTATTTGTTGGGTCCGCAGTTTTAATACAGAATTGGTCACCTGGTTCCGCCTTGGAGTTGCCTTGGTTTGATTCGGGCGCGTATTGTAGAGCAAACACGGAGTAAATAACATGATCACCATCCCCGACAGCGAACGTCTCAGCTACCGTCTTATGACCCTTGACGATGGCGATCTGTTTTACGAGCTCGACCAAGACCCGGCGGTGATGAAATACATAAATGGCGGCAAACCCAGCACCCGCGAAGACATAGATAACATCGCCCTGCCGCGCCTGGCCAAATATCTGAACCCGGAAAAAGGCTGGGGTCTTTGGCAGATCACAGAAAAAGCCGAGCAGCGCTTTTTGGGCTGGGTGTTGGTACGTCCCTACCAGTTTTTTAGCGAGCAGCCCCAATGGCATAACCTGGAACTTGGCTGGCGCTTTAAACAAATTAGCTGGGGCAAGGGTTATGCCAGTGAAGCTGCGGCGGCCGTGGTACAAGCGCTGCGCGAGCAAAATGATATAAGCCACTTTTGCGCCATTGCCGAGCAAGATAACCTAGGCTCGATAGCCATTATGAAAAAACTGGGTATGGAGTATATTCGCAGCTATACCCATCACGACCCCATGGGCGACTGGGATGTACTCTACTATGAAATGACGGCACGTTAAGTGCCACTGACAAAAATAGTTACGAAAAAATACACATTTTCTTTTAGCCTTATCCGGCGCTATTTCATTAAGCGAAAGCCGAAAAATATCAAAACCATAGCCAAATAATTGCGGCTTTGAGCCCCACTCTAACCCAGGTAAAAAAACACTAGTAGTTCATTTTGTAATCAGATGTAATGTCAGGCTGTCAAAAATACGGCTATATTTTGTAATCTCTAGTTTGAGAGCTGATACCAATTCTGTTGAGTATGTGATCAGAGATAGCGCTGGATAAATGATTAGCTATTTAAGTGAATTGGTATTGCACAGGTATGGTGAGCAGATGGATAAAATAAATAGCTTTATGGCACTGAGCTGCAGCTTAGTAGAAGGTCAGGGGCAACAACCAATTGGCGCACTAGATGGTGCCAAGGTACGACACGAATATATGCCGGTATGGCTCGCTAATACTGAGCAATACCGCAAAGGGCTAGCGGAAAGGGTGTTAGACACCTTTGAAGCGCTGCAAGAAGTAACGCCAAAACTCTCGCGTGAACAACTCACGAATGCCATGCTTGCAGAGCGTAACGGCCGTGATTTTGTTCAAGCATGCCAGCAACTGGTTTATCTCTGCCAAAAAGGCAGTTGGCCAGAGCCGAGCATGTGAACTAGCAATTTAATTCGCAATTATAGCGAAGCATAAAAACAAAAAACCCGGCTCAGGCCGGGTTTTTTTATTACTTAGCAAAAGAGCTTAGAAAAAGCGCTTACTTCTTCTTAACTGCTTTTTTGTTTGGTAGGTCAGTGATTGAACCTTCAAAGATTTCTGCAGCTAGACCGATAGACTCGTTAAGAGTCGGGTGAGCATGGATAGTTAGCGCCAGGTCTTCACCATCTGCACCCATCTCAACCGCTAGGCCGATTTCGCCCAGCATTTCACCAGCGTTGATACCAACCATGGCACCACCAATGATGCGGCCATTGTCTTTATCGAAGATAAGCTTAGTTTGACCTTCGGTACGTGCAGAAGCGATAGCACGACCAGATGCTGCCCACGGGAATACCGCAGTTTCAATGTTAAGGCCTTGCTCTTTCGCTTCTTTCTCAGTTACACCTACCCAAGCGATTTCTGGATCTGTGTAAGCGATTGAAGGAATACACTTAGGATCGAAGAAGTGCTTCTGACCAGAAATAACCTCGGCAGCAACGTGACCTTCGTGAACCGCTTTGTGCGCAAGCATAGGCTGACCTACAATGTCACCGATTGCATAGATGTGATCAACATTGGTCTTCATTTGCTTGTCGGTATTGATAAAGCCGCGCTCGTCTACGTTAACGCCCGCTTTGTCAGCATCAAGAAGTTTACCGTTAGGTGTACGACCAACAGCAACTAGTACCTTGTCGTAACGTACTGGCTCAGCCGGTGCATTCTTACCTTCGAACGATACGTAAAGACCATCGTCTTTCGCTTCAACAGCAACTACCTTAGTAGAAAGCATTACGTTGAACTTGTCTTTTACGTAGCGCGTGTAAATCTTGATAATATCTTTATCAGCCGCAGGAACTAGTTGATCAGCAAATTCAACAACGTCGATTTGTGAACCTAGTGCGCGGTAAACAGTACCCATCTCAAGACCAATGATACCGCCACCTAGTACAAGTAGTTTCTCAGGAACGTCTTTAAGCTCAAGGGCACCGGTTGAGTCGATTACGCGATCATCTTCTGGGATGAAAGGTAGGTTAACAGGCTGAGAGCCCGCAGCGATAATAGCATTGTCGAAAGTGATAGTAGTGCCATCAACGTCAAGAGTGTTGCTGCCAGTGAATTTACCGTAGCCGCTAACTACCTTCACTTTACGCATTTTCGCCATGCCGTCTAGACCACCAGTAAGCTGACCGATTACTGAGTCTTTCCAATCACGGATCTTGTCCAGGTCGATTTCAGGCTTGCCGAAAGAAACACCGTGAGACGCCATTTCGCTTGCGTCATCAATAACTTTAGCAACGTGAAGTAGTGCTTTAGATGGAATACAACCTACGTTCAAGCACACGCCACCCAGGGTGCTGCGTGACTCAACTAGAGTTACTTCTAAACCTAAGTCTGCGGCACGGAAAGCTGCAGAATAACCACCAGGACCACCGCCTAGTACAACGACTTGAGTTTTGATTTCGTTGCTCATGCTATTACCTTATTTTGTCCGAACGGGAAGCAATGACGAATAATATCATTTACCCGCCATTACTCACAAAAATTGTGCAAAGATTGTATCATTGCAAAGTAAAAAAATCCCAGTAAAAACCGTTTACTGGGATTAAAGTTCTATCTATTTAGCTTACATTACCAGGTTGCGAATATCGCTTAGGTAATTTGCCAGGGTCACAGTAAAGCGCGCTGCCAAGGCACCGTCAATTACACGGTGGTCGTATGAGCAGCTTAGCGGCACCATTAGGCGCGGCTCAAACTCTTTACCATTCCACTTAGGTTTGAAGTCAGATTTAGACACACCCAAGATAGCTACTTCTGGCGCATTGACGATTGGCGTAAATGCCGTACCGCCGATGCCACCTAGGCTTGAGATGGTGAAACAGCCGCCCTGCATATCTGCAGATGTCAGCTTGCCATCGCGCGCCTTGGCAGAAATTTCCATCAGCTCACGTGATAGTTCGATGATGCCTTTTTTGTTTACATCACGCACTACCGGCACAACCAGACCATTTGGTGTATCTACAGCGATACCTATGTGCACGTATTTCTTCAGGATCAGGCTTTCACCGTCTTCTGATAGCGATGAGTTAAAGGTTGGGAACTCTTCCAACGCTTTCGCCGCTGCCTTCATTACGAACACAAGTGGAGTGATCTTCACGCCTAGCTTCTTCTTCTCGGCAAGGGCATTTTGCTCCTTACGGAAAACTTCCAGGCTGGTAATATCCGCTTCATCGTATTGAGTTACGTGAGGGATATGAACCCAGTTACGGTGTAGGTTGGCGCCAGATAGTTTCTGGATACGTGAAAGTTTCTTCTCTTCCACATCACCAAACTTGCTGAAGTCCACTTTTGGCCATGGGATCAGATCTACACCCGTACCATTACCACCTTTACCGGCATTGCCAGACTCAACCTGCTTCACTAGCTCTTTTACATAGTTCTGCACGTCTTCTTTCACAACGCGGTTCTTACGGCCAGTACCTTTTACTTTCGCAAGGTTGATGCCGAACTCGCGCGCTAAGCGACGAACTACAGGAGATGCGTGTGCATAGTCACTGTTTTCAACGAAGTCTTCACGCTTAGCTGGCGCTGGGCCACCTGCTTTTTGAGCAGGAGCTGGTGCCACAGCCGCAGCGGCTGGTGCACTTGCTGGAGCTGGAGCAGCTGCTGGTGCTGAGCCTTGCACTTCGAAAGTGAAGATAAGAGAGCCAGTGCTCACCTTGTCGCCCACATTCACTTTTACTTCTCTCACCTTACCGGCGAAAGGAGCAGGCACTTCCATAGAGGCCTTGTCGCCTTCAACGCTCAGAATTGATTGCTCTTCTGATACGCTGTCACCGGCGCTGACCATAACTTCGGTCACTTCAACTTCGTCACCGCCGATATCTGGCACAACCACTTCTTTAATTTCAACGCCACCTGTTTGCTCTGGCGCTGCTGCTGGAGCGGCTGGCGCTGCAGCAAGTGCTGAGCCGGCAGTTTCAAAAACAAACACTAGCGAGCCGGTTTTCACCTTATCGCCGACGTTGACTTTAATTTCTTTAACCACACCCGCTTGTGGTGCTGGTACTTCCATAGAAGCCTTGTCGCCTTCAACGCTAAGGATTGATTGCTCTTCTTCTACCGTGTCACCGACGCTAACCATGATTTCAGTCACTTCAACTTCGTCGTCACCGATATCAGGTACGTTAATATCAACGCTTTCGCTGGCACCCGCTGGGGCGGCAGGTGCACTTTCTTGCGCTGGCGCTGCTTCGGCTATCGCCGACTCACCTTCGAAAATCATGATCAAGGTGCCGGTTGAAACCGTGTCGCCTTCAGCAATTTTAATCTCTTTAACCACACCCGCTTCGCTTGCAGGCACTTCCATAGAGGCTTTGTCGCCTTCTACGGTAATAAGCGATTGCTCAACTTCAACCTTGTCGCCAACGGCAACAAGAATCTCAGTAACTTCAACCTCATCACCGCCGATATCTGGAACTTTAATTTCAATAGTCATTGCTAACCTCTTAAGCGTACAGCGGGTTAATCTTGTCTGCGTCGATGTTGAATTTCTTAATTGCTTCGGCAATTACAGACTTCTCAACATCACCACGTTTAGCCAACTCAGTCAGTGCGGCAACTACCACGTAACCTGCGTTCACTTCGAAGTGACGACGTAGGTTTTCACGGCTATCCGAGCGACCGTAACCGTCGGTACCTAGTACGCGGTAAGACTCAGCCGGGATAAAGGCACGAATTTGCTCGGCATAGTTCTTCATGTAGTCGGTCGCGGCAATCGCAGGTGCATCACCTAGTACAGAAGTTACATAAGGCACTTTTTCCTCTGCTTCTGGGTGTAGCATGTTGTAACGGTCTGCGTCTTGCGCATCACGGGTGATCTCATTGAATGAGGTTACCGAGAATACGTCAGAGGCAATGCCATAGTCATCGCTAAGGATCTGCGCTGCTTTGCGTACTTCATTCATGATAGTACCTGAGCTTAGAAGCTGTACCTGGCCTTTGCTGCCTTTGTGGCTTTCTAGCTTGTAGATACCCTTACGAATACCTTCTTCGGCGCCTTGTGGCATGGCCGGCTGATGGTAGTTTTCATTCATCAGAGTCAGGTAGTAGAAAACGTTCTCTTGGTTCTCACCGTACATGCGACGGATACCGTCTTCGATGATCACTGCTACTTCGTAACCGAATGTTGGGTCGTAAGAAATACAGTTAGGAACCGTGTTTGCAAGAATATGGCTGTGACCATCTTCGTGCTGCAGACCTTCACCGTTAAGGGTTGTACGACCAGCCGTAGCACCTAGTAGGAAACCACGTGCTTGTTGGTCACCGGCCATCCACGCCATATCGCCTACACGTTGGAAACCAAACATTGAGTAGTAGATATAGAATGGGATCATAGGTAGATCATTGGTGCTGTATGAAGTCGCCGCAGCAACCCAAGATGACATTGCACCTAGCTCGTTGATACCTTCTTGCAGTACCTGACCGCCCTGATCTTCTTTGTAGTAAGAAACGATATCACGGTCTTCCGGGTTATAGTTCTGGCCACGCGGGTTATAAATACCAATTTGACGGAACAGACCTTCCATACCGAAAGTACGAGCTTCATCGGCGATAATTGGCACTATGTTTTTACCAATGCCCTTGTCTTTAAGCAGTACGTTTAAGGTACGTACGAAAGACATAGTGGTTGAAACTTCACGCTTTTGCTCTTCAAGCAATGGCTTAAACGCATCTAACTGAGGTAATGCCAACTCTTCGCTGAAGTTAGGAAGACGCTGTGGCGTATAACCGTGCAGTGCATTTCGACGGGCGTGCAGGTATTCGTACTCTTTCGAACCTTCTTCCAACGTCAGGTAAGGAAGATTTGGTAAATCATCTTCAGATACCAAGTCATCCAGACCTAGACGACTGCGTAGGTGAGCTACGTGCGTCATGTCCATTTTCTTAACCTGGTGCGCGATGTTCTTACCTTCAGCCGCCTCACCCATGCCATAACCTTTAACGGTTTTCGCAAGAATTACAGTAGGACGACCTTTGGTTTCTTGTGCTGCTTTAAATGCTGCGAATAGCTTCGACGGCTCATGACCACCACGCTTCAGCGCGAAGATCTCTTCGTCGGTCATATCGGCAACAAGGGCTGCTGTTTCAGGGTAGCGACCGAAGAAGTGCTCACGTACATAGGCACCGTCTTTGGATTTATAAGTTTGGTAGTCACCGTCAACCGTTTCATTCATCAGTTGCAGCAGCTTACCTGTTGTGTCTTTAGCCAGTAGTTTGTCCCAACCACTGCCCCACACAACCTTGATTACGTTCCAGCCTGCACCCTTGAATAGACCTTCAAGCTCTTGGATGATCTTACCGTTACCCATTACTGGGCCGTCCAGACGCTGCAGGTTACAGTTAACCAGGTAACATAGGTTGTCTAGGCCTTCACGAGCAGCGAATGAAATCGCACCACGTGATTCCGGCTCATCCATCTCACCGTCGCCAAGGAAAGCGTATACGCGCTGGTTAGATGTGTCTTTAAGACCACGACCGTCAAGGTACTTAAGGAAACGCGCTTGATAGATTGACGCAATTGGACCCAGACCCATGGATACGGTTGGGAACTGCCAGAACTCAGGCATTAACTTCGGGTGTGGGTATGAAGGAAGACCCTGGCCATCCACTTCCTGACGGAAGTTATCAAGCTGATCTGCAGTCAAACGACCTTCAACAAAGGCACGGGCATAAATACCCGGTGAAATGTGACCTTGGTAATAAACCAGGTCGCCACCATCTTGCTCGTTAGGGGCACGGAAGAAATGGTTAAAACACACTTCGTAGAAGGCTGCTGACGACTGGAAAGACGCCATGTGTCCACCTAAGTCAAGTTCCTTCTTAGACGCACGTAGAACAATCATGATTGCATTCCAACGGATGATAGAGCGGATACGGCGCTCGATATTTACATCACCCGGGTATGCAGGCTCTTGGTCTGCAGGGATGGTATTAACGTAGTTAGTGGTGGTGCCGGTTGGCATATCAACACCGTCTAAACGCGCTTGCTCTAGCACTTGCTCAAGAATGAATTGTGCTCGCTCAACACCCTCTTCACGCACTACAGACTCAAGGGCTTGTAACCACTCTTGGGTTTCTAATGCGTCTACGTCAACTTTATTGACTTCAGACATATGGAGTTTTCCTTATGTTTAAAATACGAATTTAAAATGCTAAAAAGCCCCCGTGCGAGCAAGGCTCCACAGGGGGCTTAATAGCGAATTTTATTGTGTGCGGGTACGTCGCAATGAGCGCTCGATACGTGAGTGCTCTTTGGTTGCTTCCAATAATGCTTCTTCGATAAAGGCTAAGTGGGCATTACTGGCTAGACGTGCCTGCTCTGGGTGCCCTTCAATAACGGCTCCCATTAACACTTGGCGGTGCTTAGCTAGTTGCTGTGACACCTCGGTTTTCTTCATCAGTACCTGCAGGTTTTGCAGGACATTTTGCTCTAGCAAGGCTTGCATGCCGCGCACCAAATGCAGCAAAACTACATTGTGAGACGCTTCAGCGATGCAAAAATGAAAGGCATTAATGGCTTTGGCCTTCGCCGCCAGATCATCACTTGCCTGAGCGATTTTTTCGAAGCTTTCTTTAACCTTGTCAAAATCAGTCTGGGTACCACGCAAGGCTGCATAATACGCCGCAATTCCTTCAAGGGCATGACGAAACTCAAGTAAATCAAATTGTGATTCCGGGTGCTTGCTGATCAGCTCAAAAAGCGGATCGCTTAACCCTTCCTCCAACTGGTTTTTAACAAAGGTGCCACCGCCTTGACGACGAGTGACTAAGCCTTTGGCTTCGAGTTTTTGAATTGCTTCGCGCAGCGACGGACGAGAGACTTCAAACTGCTTGGCAAGCTCACGCTCCGGCGGTAATTTTTCACCCGGTGCTAACGAGCCCTCAAGAATCATGTTCTCAAGTTGCGCCAGGATCACATCCGAAAGTTTCGCTGCTTTGACTTTTAATGACATGGTTATCTTTAGCTTCGGGTAAATTGGTCATACCAAATTGTGCGGATAAGGTATCAGATTCCCCTTAGGCTGTCAAAATTGCTGCTATACACCGCCATTTTTATTCACTTCAGTATGTAAGATATGGACAAAAATGAAAGTAATTTTCGCTCGGTAAAAAATGGTCAAACCAGTTAATTATATGTTACAAGGCACAAAAAAAGCCCCTACAGCAAATGTGTAGAGGCTTGTGCATCCGCGAGTAATACGCAAGGGATGCGACTAACTGCCCAAAGGCGTTAGCTTATTTATTCATGAAGTCGACACCTTCTTGGATGTCTTTGTTCAGAGTTGCCAGCATGTCGTCTTTTGCTTTTTGCTCAAACGCGCTTAGCTCGCCGTAAGAAAGAAGCTCTTCAACACCGTTCTTACCAAGGCGTACTGGTTGTGCGAAGAATTGTGCATCTTCACCATTACCTTCAACGTAAGCGTATTCGATCACGTCTTCACCCTGTAGACCTTTCACTAGTGATAGGCAGAAACGTGCTGCCGCTGCACCCATTGAAAGTGTTGCGCTACCGCCACCGGCTTTAGCTTCAACAACTTCAGTACCGGCGTTTTGAATGCGTGTAGTAAGTGCTGCGATTTCCTCGTCAGAGAAAGTAGCGCCTTGTACTTGTGAAAGAAGAGGAAGAATAGTTGTGCCCGAGTGACCACCGATCACAGGAACTTTAACTTGGCTTACATCTAGGCCTTTAAGCTCGGCAACGAAAGTCTCAGCACGGATAACATCAAGCGTTGTTACACCAAATACGCGAGCTGGGTCATAAGTACCCGCTTTTTTAAATACTTCAGCAACGATTGGCACAGTGCCGTTTACCGGGTTAGTGATCACACCTACCATAGCTTTAGGACAGTTTTTAACTATGCCTTCAGCAAGCGTCTGGATGATGCTCGCGTTTACGTTGAATAGGTCAGCACGATCCATGCCCGGCTTACGTGGCATACCCGCTGGGATCAAAACAACGTCACAACCGCTTAGTGCTGCATCAAGGTCGTCTTTACCGAAACCTTTTACCGCTACTGCAGTTGGGATGTGTGATAGGTCTACGGCAACACCAGGAACAACAGGCGCTACGTCGTATAGAGATAGTTCAGAACCAGCAGGAAGGCTATTTTTTAGTAGTAAAGATAGCGCTTGACCGATACCACCGGCAGCACCTAAAACGGCAACTTTCATTTTAATTCTCCGTAAATAACGAGACTAGGTTATGTGAGATTAGGGTCATCAGACCTAAAGATGGCCTAAAGATAATGAAAATAGGCAATAAAGACAAATTAATCCGCGTTATTTTGAGGATAATCTCGACCATAGTCGTAAACTTAAGTGTAAAGATTCTAGGGTCTGTTTATCTTTGAGGTTTACTTTATGTTCAATCTAAACGCATTCTGATGAATATAATCACTGATTTATGTGGTCAAATTCATCCATGAAGCTTGGTTACATCGCGCATCCATGCGCTCACCTCGCTAAGCTGCGAAGCATTGCTTCGGTCTTGCTCGCCTATGTTCATAGCGAGTAACACAGAGCAGGATGCGTTTAGATGAACCCGCAGGGCAGCGTTTGTAGCGCATTTCTACTGCGTTGTTACATGTTTATGTAGAATACTACACCACACATGTGCCGCCTTGTATAAATGCGCTACAAACTGCTGCAGAAACAAACAGCAAAGGTCAACAGACCCTACTAAGATGAAATGGCTGCGGTTCTTAGGTAGAATATTGACAATAATTTGCAAAGAAGAATGACATTATGCAAGCGCACGAAAAACAGGAAGCTCTGGTCAAGGCCTTTAAGGCGTTATTAAAAGAAGAAAACTTCGGCTCTCAGGGAGAGATAGTCGATGCCCTTAAAGAACAAGGTTTTGACAATATCAGTCAAAGCAAGGTTTCGCGCATGCTTAGTAAATTCGGTGCGGTGCGAACCCGCAATGCCAAGCAGGAAATGGTGTACTGCTTACCCGCAGAATTGGCCGTGCCCACCGCCAAGTCACCACTGCGCCAACTGGTGATCGACATTGTTCACAATGAAATGATGATCATCATCAACACCAGTCCAGGTGCGGCACAATTGATTGCTCGCCTACTCGATTCTTTGGGCAAGGCCGATGGCGTACTAGGCACCATAGCCGGTGACGATACTATTTTTATCGCTCCCGCCAAGGTGTCAGAAATCGATGTCACCTTAGACAGGGTCCGCAAACTGTTCGACAACGTATAACGAACCACCTTCTTAAGAAAGAAGGTGGCATTGAATTAACCTCTCAAAAAGGGAAGTGGCAGCATAGCCCCTGCGCTAATGTCCTACATTGCCTTCCCTGGCTTTTATCCGGCCTCATCCATGAGGCCCTCGTTCATTCTTTTTGAACGACGAAAAAGAACGAACCAAGAAAACGTCGCCCCAACATCACACTTTTTCCTCAAATAGAAAATTGAAATGCCCGCAACCGCCATGTACGGCACCTCCCTGTCCCGGACATAGCTTTGCAAACATCCATGTTTGCTAATTGCGCTTCAATTTTCTCTTTTCGGGTGTGATGAAGGGGGATATTACGTCTGAAACACTGAAATTACCGGCTGTGACTTGCAGTTAACAGGTCAAGCCTTACTAGATGACAAACTTTTCAGTAATTCCACCGAGGGGGCAAAAAAGGCCGCGCCCATATCCGCCTGAGTAAAGTCGAGCCAGGCATCATAATGCAGATAATTACCTAGCTGGCTATTAAGCATTTGCGCAAAGGCGTTACCACTGGCGGCGCAGGTTACCGACAGCAGGCCCTGTTTATTCATACTCGCAAAGGGCATACCCTGATGTAATAACAGCGGCTGACCCTTTTCATCCTTTAATTCGGTGCACACCGCATGGCTATTAGCGTTAAGCGGCATCAACAATTCACCATCTAAACGAGTGCGTCCCATTACCAGCTCTTGATCTTCCTGACTGAGTGCCTGCCAAGCCGTGAGGTTATGGGTAAAGCGCTGCACATGGATATAGCTGCCATGAGCAAAATACTCTTCGTCACTGACTAGAGCGGTAAGCATTTTCTGGCGCCCGAAAGGAGTATCCGGGGCATAAACAAAGCCGTTAAAATCACGACCATCGAGAAAGCGGAAACAACTGATTTCCTCAACCAGCTCCACGTCCCCAGCCAATAATTGCAAAACACGCTGACCAAAAAGATGATTTACGTCTTCACGGTCAGAGCGTATTTGCACAAATAAATCAAATGGCTGCACACCGACGCTATGATCGCTATGACTGATACGGGGAAAACTTGTGAGTGTGGCCGGTGTACGCTCGGGGTGTAAAAGCGGCCAATACTGAGCGCCGATGGCGACAAAGCTGGCCACCATGGCTTCAGAAAAACGCTCGTCAAACTCTCTCTGCACATCAAGGAGCTGAGCAAGTTTGCCCTTAAGTGTTTCATCCTGACCATCGAGGACATTAAAAAACAGATGCAAGCCATGTAAGTTAGCTTGCGCGCACACGCCGGATTGCGCTTTGGCCATCTAATTTCCTATGTTTTTTATTCTTAATAGTGAGCCCGCCTGCAATACGGGCCGGGGCGCTTAGGCGGTGAAAAAATTTACCGCATGTGAACTAATTGTAATAGATAGCCTTTGTCCCGGCAAAAACTCTTGTTCAGGTTGTTTTACTGGTATTTCAATCTCTTGCCCTAACACCTGCACCCGATACACGTACTCGGTACCGACAAAACGCTTAGACACAACGGTTACAGGCCCCTTGTCATCACGTATCAGTTGCAAATCGTGCGGACGCACGTATAACTGCCCGCTAAGCTCACTACCCGCCACCGCTTGGTGCGATTTAACTACGCCGAACTGGGTTTCAAAATGGTAGTCATCCTGCTTCTGCGCATCCAGATATAAACCTGAGCCAAGAAACTCGGCCACCACTTTCGAGCGTGGATGATGAAATAGCTGCTGCGGTGTGCCCTGCTGAGCGATCTCTCCTTGGTGCATCACCGCCAGGGTATCGGCAAAGGCAAAGGCCTCTTCCTTGGAGTGAGTCACGAAAATCGCCGACACCTGCTGGTCTTTAATAATACGACGAATATCGGCGATCAGCTGAAAGCGCACCTGATGATCAATATTGGAAAAAGGCTCATCCAGCAACAAGAGGCTGGGCTTATAGGCCAAGGCTCTGGCGATGGCGACCCGCTGCTGTTGGCCACCGGATAACTGGTGCGGATAACGGTTGGCACAATCTTCGAGATGCACCAAAGCCAGCATCTCCTTAACCCGTTTCACCTTGTTGGCCCGAGTCATGGCCTTTAACCCAAAGGCGATATTCTGGGCCACATTTAAGTGTGGAAACAGGGCATAGTCTTGAAACATCATGCCCATATTGCGATGCTGAGGCGTCACAAAGCGATTGTCGTCGCATAAGATGTTCTCACCGAGGCGAATAACACCTTGATGCGGGCGCAACAAACCGGCGATGGCCTTCAAGGTGGTGGTTTTACCGCAGCCACTGGCTCCTAACAGGCAAAGAATTTCGTTATCGCCTAAATGCAGGCTCAGGTTATCGACCACGACACGCTCGCCATAGTTAAAGCTGATATTGTCTAAATGAAGCTGTGCCGTCATCAGTGTTTCTGCTCCATAGAGCGGTTAATAAAATAAAGTGGAATAAGACCCACAAGGACGATAAATAAGGCCGCTACCGAAGCCAGTTCAAGCTGTTCGTCACTCACATACTGGAACACATGGGTCGCCAAGGTTTCGAAGTTAAAAGGCCGCAGCAGCAAGGCCGCCGGTAGCTCTTTCATACATTCGATAAAGACCAATAGCCCAGCCGTTAAAATGCCCCGCTTAAGAATAGGAATATGCACACTGGTCAGGGTTTGCCGCGCACTGCGCCCCATGGACTGGCTAGCCATATCCAAACTCGGGCTAATACGGCTAAAACTCGACTCTATGCTACCGTGAGCAATGGCGTAAAAACGCACCACATAGGCAAATACAATCGCAAACAAGGTGCCGCTTAAGAACAGCCCAGGTGCCTTATCATAGGGTTCAAGCCATAGATTGATGTACTCTTCCAAGGTCGTTAGCGGCAACAAGATAGCGATGGCTAATACAGTGCCGGGCAGCGCATAGCCTGTGCTGGCCAGGCGCCCGGGCCAAAGACTGGCAGGCGAAGGCGTTAAACGTTGAAAGTAAACCACCAAGATACTCAGGCTAATAGCCAGAACGCTGACCAGAGCGGAAATCTTCAGGCTTTGCCAGGCAAAAAGGAAAAATTCACTGTTCCAGGCCTGTTCGAAGTAATCAATAGCATAACCCCCAAGCACCCAGACCGGTACCACAAAGGCAACCAATAATACCAGGCTGGCGAAGGCAGTAGCGGCGAAAGCCTTGCCACCCGAGAGATGATACAAGGGCTCATAACTGAGCTGGGTTTGGCGCTCAAACACCGCCTGTTCGCGACGGGAATAGCGCTCGATAAAAATCGCTACAAACAGAATTAACAGCATGATGCCGGAAATTTTCGCCGCCGCGGTCAAGGAATAGTAACCAAACCAAGTATCATAAACGGCGGTTGTTAAAGTGCTAACGGCAAAGTAACTAACGGTAGCAAAGTCGGCCATGGCTTCCATGCTGATCAGCGCTACCGCCGCGGCAATGGCGCCTTGGCTCAATGGCAAACTGATCTTAAAAAAGCTTTGCACCGGCGTATTGCCCATGCTCTCCGCGGCCTGCACCAGCTTATGAGACTGCTCTTTAAGGGCCGTTTTAAAAATTAAAAACAAATAGGGATACAACACCAGAGCCAGCATAACTATGGCGCCGCCCAGGGTGCGAATATCAAAGAACCTGTAGTCATCGGGAGATTGCCAACCAAAGGCGTCGCGCAGCGCAATTTGCACCGGCCCCGCATAGTCAAACAAATCTGTATAGACATAAGCAATCAGGTAGGAGGGCATGGCCAGAGGCAACATCAGCGCCGAGGAAAACAGCTTTTTACCGGGGAATTCACAATAGGCCACCAACCATCCCAACGGCATCGCAATCACGCAGCTTAAGAAGGCCACGCCGATGATCAAGACTATGGTGTTACGGATATAATCCCACAGCACAGTCTCCCACAAGTGCGCAAACACCAGAGGATCACTTTGCAAGGATTCAAAAATCAGGAAGCCTAACGGCAACGACAGGCCTAAGCCTGTCGTCCACGCAATCAGCTGCCACCAGGACAGCGAAAATTTAAACTGCATTGAAACTAATCAGTTAAAGGTCGAATTTAACCTCGTCAAGGAGTCGTAACGCGGCGCTACGGTGCTTGCTAATTTCCCCCAGTGGCAGCGTATCTTCTTTAAACTCACCCCAGGACGCAACCAGCTCAGACAAGGGCACACCCGGCTTAACCGGATATTCCATATTGACAGAAGCATACATATTTTGCGCCGTATTGTCGGTCATAAACTCGATCAGTTTCAAGGCATTTTCCTTGTTTTTCGAGTGCTTGGTTAGTACCACGCCGGAGACATTCACATGAGCGCCACGGTCTTGCTGGTTAGGGAAGTTGATATGCACGGCATCCGCCCAGGCCTTTTGCTGCTCATCCTGCATCATTTTGCCGAAGTAATAGCTGTTGCCTATGGCCACATCGCACAGACCTTCTTTCACCGCTCTCACCTGAGCACGGTCATTCCCTTGCGGCTTACGCGCCAAGTTTGCTTTTAGCCCTTGTAGCCATTTTTTCGTCTCGGCTTCGCCATGGTGAGCTATCATGGAGGCCACCAAACCCAGGTTATAAGGGTGCTTGCCTGGGCGCATACAAACCTTGTTGGCATAAGCGTCCGTGGCTAGGTCTTCGTAACTCAAGCTATCAAGCTTGCCGACTCTGTCTTTTGACGAATAAACATTACGGACGCGCTTAGTCAGTGCCACCCATTGACCATCTGGGTCGCGAAAAGCGGCGGGAATATTGGCATCGATCTGCTCACTGCTGATGGTTTGCGTCAGTGCCATATCTTCTAACTGCATTAGCGCGCTGAAGTTTGAGGTGAGTACCAGATCCGCCTGGGTATGCTTACCTTCACGCTTTAAACGCTCGATAAGACCTTTTTTGGCAAACACCACCTTGGTTTCTATGCCGGTTTGCGCAGTGAATTTTTCTAAAATAGGTTCAATTAAGAAGGGCTGGCGAAATGAGTAAATATTAACGGTTTCTGAGGCTAATGCCGGCGCTGCAGACAAAACTGAAACAACCGATGCCAATGCAAATCCAAGTGCTTTCTTCACCAAGAGCTCCTCGTTAAATAAAAATAATTCTCAAAAGCATCATACTGTTTAAGGCGCAAAAGTACAGCGCTAAACCGCAGGCAACACCAATAATTTCCTTGTTGGCTCCCAATCTTGTAAGACATATCTCACAAGATGCAGGGCGATTGCCGCAATCACTGCAAACAATTCAAACAAAATAAAACATAACACATTGTTTATTAATGAAAAACCACTTTATTGCACGGGTCTTACAGCTTTTATTTTAAGTTTATCTGGCTGACCTAGGTCGAAACATTCCCTTATACTATCACCATTGCTTGTGAGGGCGTACAAGCGGCAAAGTTAGAAAAACTTAGCAAGGACTGCCAGAAAGGACAGCTGCAGGATGCAGAACACGAAGGACTGTTATCCAGGACAAGGACAAAGAGCAGGATGCTCAAGCGCGGGATGTGCGAGGGAATACGGGCATTGGTTCGCCTAAGGAACGCCAGCAGGGAGCGGGCAACACAGGGTGTGGGGGAGAGAACCAAAGCGGCTTAGTTATTCAAAATGCTAACTACATGCGATGCACTAAACCGTACGACAGGTTGTCACAGGAAAAAGGGGACAAGGACGGCACTGCAGCAGCCATGTTGCAGCTTAATCACCATTGTGATTACAGGGAATTGAACTTGCTTCAATACCGGCAGGATGCTGGAAAATTCCGTCAGCGCGACCTACATGGTCGCGTCTTTTTTTGCCCGCTAAAATTTCTTTCCCGCGTTTAACTCTCACTCTCGTTGTATTCCAGCTGCGCTCATCTCCTTATAAACGCACAAAGAAAAAGGGAGAAACTCCCCCTTTTTTATTACTGCGTAGCTCAAATCAAACCGGCTTATTTATTGGCATCCCGTTTCTCGGCATGACGTTTTTTACGCTTATCCTTCATTTGTGCAAACTTTTGTTGCTGCTCTTCACTAAGCAGGTTCCATACCTGATGCTTGCTTTTCAGATGAGCAATCTTGCGCTCCATCTGCTTACTTTGCTGAGCCTGAATAATTTCACGGGCTGCCTGCTCATCAAAACTGCTACTGGTATTGGTTAGCGCTTGCAATGCCTTGTAACCCTCGTGGCGTGAGCCTCGTTGTGGCTTAAGCTGTTTATTGGCATCCATAATGGCTTTAATTTGCGTTTGCTGCTGCTCGCTAAGCTGTAATTGCTCAATCATGTGCTCGCTAAGCATGCCGCGCTCACCATGTTTATGATGACCGCCCTGACCTGCCATGGCGACGCTTGATGCTAAACCGATAGAAACAACGGCGGCTGTAAGTAATTTATTTAATTTCATAACGGACTCCTAAGTTGTCCTTGGTTGGGGACTCAATCTGTTATTTACTTTAGCAAGTGCAACGCAAAGCAGTGTCAGGAGCACGTAAAGGTTGTGTAAATGTGTCGCACTGAAAACTCGCTATCAGTTAAGATAAACTTAGTTCCCGTGTTTTTGAGATAAGCAATGAAGGTTTTATTAATAGACGACGACATTGAACTGGCCTCCATGCTCAGTGAATATATCCACTCCCAAGGCTTTGAAGTGGAATGTGCCCATGATGGCGAGCAAGGTCTAGCACTGGCTCAGGAAAATAGACATGACCTGATCCTCCTTGATGTTATGCTGCCTAAGCTCGACGGCTTTGAAGTGCTTAAGCAACTGCGCGCCACTTCCTTGGTGCCGGTGATCATGCTAACCGCCAAGGGTGATGATTTTGATCGCATCTTCGGCCTTGAGCTTGGTGCCGACGACTATATTCCCAAACCTTTTAATCATCGCGAGTTAATAGCTCGTATCAAGGCGATCACCCGACGTATAGAACATATAAACAACAGCCAGCCGCGCCAAGAGCTGGAATTTGCCAACCTGAATATCTGCATGCAAAGCCGCAGCGCCAGCGCCCAAGGGCAAACCCTGAACCTGACAGGTACCGAATTTGCAATCTTACACTTGTTGCTGCAAGAACCCGGCGCGGTGGTAAGCAAGGAGCAAATCAGCGAGCAGGTATTAGGTCGTCGTTTGGCGCCCTATGATCGCTCCATAGATATGCATGTTAGTAACCTGCGCAAAAAAATAGCCGAACATATAGAAAATGAGCGCATTCGCACCGTGCGCGGGGCCGGCTATGTACTGATCGGAGACGCCTAAGTGTTCAAACCTCTAAACAAGCTCTATGTAAAAATTTTCCTATGGTTTTGGCTCACCTTCGCGGCCACCATAATACTTATGGCAGCACTAAGCTCGGTCAGCTTCAGCGATCTCACTTATGAACCCTTGCATGGTGGCGATGAACATTATTTTAAACGCTTGGGTCATGCTCTGGAGCGCTCGGCACAAAAGCATCAGCATAGCGCAGAAGCGGTGATCAATCAGGAGCGCATAAAAAAGCGCAAGCTGTATCTGTATTCACCGGAAAAAGATCTGGCCTACAGCAACTTTAACGCTGCCGATGAGGTGGATTTAAGCCTGCTGAATTTTCGCCAGGATATAACACCACAGATGATTTTTAACGAGCATTTCCACGCCCTAGGACCCTTGCTGATCAATTTGCCAGATGGCCAGTATCAGCTCTACGAGCTGCGTCCAGGTCGTACCCTGCCCTGGTTTGTGCGTCTCAAACTCCTGCCCCACTGGCTTAAGGTAGCGGTTGCCGTAGGTGCCTCCTTATTATTGAGTTTTCTCTTTACCCGCACCCTGATAGGCCCGCTTAATTCCCTGCGCGCTAGTGCCCGAGCCATTGCCGAGGGTCAGCTTGATAGCCGAGTGATTCAAGCCGCACAGCGCAGTGATGAAGTAGGCATTCTCGCCCGTGAATTCAACGCCATGGCACAGCGCCTAGAAACCCTGGTCAATACCCAAAGGACCCTGCTTGGGGATATTTCCCATGAGCTGCGCTCACCGCTCACGCGCTTATCACTGGCCTGCGCCATAGCTCAGGACAAGGCCGATAAAGACACCTTGGTGCAGTTACAACGCATTGAAAAAGAAGCGCAATTATTAGATTTAATGATAGAGCGCATACTGACGCTATCACGCCTGGAAAACCGCCAGCAGAGCCTGCAAACCCAGGCTATTTCTCCGGCGCAACTGTTTGCCCCTGTTTTTACCGATGCCGAATTTGAGGCCAAATCACAGGATAAGACCATCAGCTTACCACCCCTGCCTGAGCAGCCGCTGCTGCAGGTCGATGCCATGCTCTTAGCCAGCGCCTGTGAAAACCTGCTGCGTAACGCCATTAAATATGCCAATAGCCATATCGAAGTGACGCTCAAGCATGAGCAGCAACAATGGCAACTGAGTATTCGCGATGACGGC
This sequence comes from Pseudoalteromonas qingdaonensis, assembly GCF_038739665.1. Taxonomy (NCBI): domain Bacteria; kingdom Pseudomonadati; phylum Pseudomonadota; class Gammaproteobacteria; order Alteromonadales; family Pseudoalteromonadaceae; genus Pseudoalteromonas; species Pseudoalteromonas qingdaonensis. The sequence goes on from NZ_JBCGCU010000008.1 coordinate 125,531, forward strand.
CCGGGCGTTGCCGAGCAAGAGCTGGCTCATATTACCGAGCCCTTCTATCGCGTCGATACAGCCCGCACCCGCCACAGCGGCGGCACTGGGTTAGGTTTGGCCATTGCCGCCAAGGCCATCGCCGCCCATCAGGGGGAGCTGGTATTGCAAAATCATCCTCAAGGTGGTTTAGTAGCCACAATAAAATTACCTACGACTTAATACTGAATGTTTTATTCCAACGAAGCCCTGCTCCATAAAAATGATGATGCCATTGCCCATTTTTGGCATCAGGATATGACCTCAGGCTTTTTGGAAACCAAGCATGGTAAGCTGTTTTATGCCTATCATCTGCCCTATCGCGCCGATTATGCCCTGGTGATCAGTTCGGGGCGCATCGAAGCGGCGCAAAAATATCAGGAATTGCTGTGGGAGCTGGCGCGTAACAATATCGCCGTGTTTATAGTGGACCATCAGGGCCAGGGGCGCTCATACCGCCACCTTGGGGATGCGCAAAAAGGCTATGTCGGTGATTTCGAGGACTATAAATCGGATCTGCATGAGTTTATTACTCAGGTTGTGAACCGCCAGTGGCCAGGCAAGAAGGTCCTGCTCGGTCACTCCATGGGCGGCGCAATTGCCCTGGACTATGCCTGCACTCACCCTGAGCAGTTTGCCGGGCTCTTTTTAAGTGCCCCCATGTTGCAGATAAATACGGGATCCACGGCACCCTGGCTGGCCAAGTTGTGGGCCAGCTCGGTGTGCACCTTTACTAAGGGTGAAGGCTATGTGCCCGGACACGGCCCCTACAAGGCAGTGCCCTTTAGCGACAATGAGCTCACCCACAGTGAGGAGCGTTATCGGCGTTTTCGTGCCTTGTATCAGCAAAGTCCGGAATTACAACTAGGTGGTGTGACCTATAAATGGCTGAATGCGGCCTTTAAGGCCATAGCAAAACTAAGAAAGAGCCTATGCCCTGTGCCCTTGTTTATAGCGGCAGCGCAGCAAGATAGCGTAGTGGACACCTCGCCCTATCAGAACTTTGTCCATGCCCAGCAGCAGGCAGCGTTAAAAACCTACGCTGGCGCCCGGCATGAGCTTTTATGCGAGCAGGACTCTATACGTAAAGCCCTGCTGCGCGATTTACTCAACTTCTGCGAACAATTATAGGTATTTCGCCAGGTATTTCTTATACATGGGGTCGGACAAGGCCAGCTCCCGCTGCTCCGCCAGGATATTTTGCAGTATCTCTTTCGAGGTAAGAGGGTTAGCCAAGACCACACGGAACACCACGGTCGGCTGATAGTCATATTCTGGCGGCGTTAATCGAGTTCGCGACACAAATGAACGTCCGGCTTCACGCTGGCGCTTCTGCATACTGGCGGATAAGCGGTTGAGGGCTGCGTAAATATCCAGCTTGGTTTGCTCATCGGCGGTTTTTAAGCGTGCCTTAATGGCCTCGGGCACATAGCGATAGGTCAGCAAACACAGCTCCGGCTCGGAGATAAGTTCAAAGTCCGGTTCCGCCTTAATTAAATCAGCAAAGTAACGAGCCTTGTCCAAGCTCTTGTCGATCAGCATTTCATAGCCTTTACGGCCAATAATACGCAAGCAGGCATGCACCAGCATGGCCATGCCCGGACGGCTGCCTTCCAGGGTATGGCTGCCTAAGTCTTTCGAGCCCTTACGCAGGATATATTCGGCGTGATGCTCAATGGCATCGGTAGCCGTGGGATCTTTAAACAGCACGATACCGGCGCCCATGGGCACATACATTTGTTTATGGGCATCTATGGTGATGGAGTCGGCACGTTCGATACCGGCCAACAAGTGACGGGCATTTTGCGACAACAAGGTCGCGCCGCCCCAGGCTGCATCGACATGGAAATGGCAGTCGATTTCCGCCGCTAAATCCGCCATCTCGTTAAGAGGGTCGATATTTCCGGTTTCCGTGGTCCCGGCTACACCGACAATGGCCATCACCTTAATACCTTGCGCCTGCAGCGCCTGCGCTTCTTTACGCATGGCCTCAACATCCACCTTATTGTCTTTATCGGTAGGAATGGAAATAAAGTGGTCGCGACCTATGCCAAGCAAGTCTGCCGACTTACCCAGTGAATAGTGACCGCGCTCCGATACCAGCACAGCTAGGCCCTTGTAGCCATAGTGGAACATAGCCGCAATCAGGCCTTGAGCGCCTATGCCTTTAAAATCACCTTCGGGTTTAAGTAAGCGGTTACGGGCTATCCACAGCGCCGTAATATTGGCCACTGTGCCGCCGGAGCAAAAAGCGCCCAGGGATGTCTTGGCACTGTGCATCCATTTATCATAAAAACCCTGCTTACGGTCATAAGCCATATGATGGAGCATGCCGATCACCTGGCGCTCCAAAGGCGTAAAGGCTTTAGAAGTCTCAATTTTTACCAGGTTCTGGTTTAAGCCCACCATCAGCTTAGACAGTGGCAACACAAAGTGCGGCAGGGCCGAGGTCATATGGCCGATAAAACTTGGAGCTGCGGTGTGCACCGAATGTGCCACCAGCTTATCCATGATGTCTTGCGCATGGGCGCTGACAAACATAGGCTCTTCGGGGATCTGCGCCGATTCAAAATCGCGCTCAATTTCATGCAGCGGTTTTTCCACCGCAGCGATGTTCTCATTCAGGAAACCGGCCAGGTTACTGGAGATCTCGGCTTCTATTTTGCTGAGCGTTGAGTCCGGAGCCTCTGGCACCGTAAAGACGCGCATCAAGCTGTGCTCTGATGCTACGGCAAAACGCTTATCACTCATGACATACCTAATTGGGTTGGCTTGGGTTGCGACTTTGTAAGTCGATAAGGCGATAATGGATCGCTACAAGCGGTTCAATTTACTTGCGCTCACTTTATAGCAATCACCTAAAAAAGTCTTGCAGCTTTGGTCAAATTTAAGAATCTTGCATGAATTTTTTACGACATTCCCAACATAAGTTGCGATGATGGGCACAAGTTAAAGCCAGCTCTTGTGCCCAACTAGATGCGCTTACAGATCAACCACTAAACGATAGCTTTGCTGGCCACTGGCCCAATACTTACGCTCAAATGGGGTAATGGCTGTATCACTGGCATATTCACTAACTTGAGTTGGGTGTCCCGCCAATTGCAGAGCACGGGCAAACTCACGCACATAAATATCCCAGTTGCTGCGCAGTTCAAGCTTGCCGCCAAGCTGCACTATGCTTGGGAATATCGCGGCGCCATGCCAGCGGCGCTGTAAATGCTTGGCCTTGGGCCAAGGGTTTGGATAGAGCAAATAATGGTGCGTTGGCTGCCAGTTGGCCTGCACGGCCAAGCGCCAAAAATCATTCAGATCCGCCTGTACCAGCATATACTGGGCATCTTCATCCTGGCGATACTGCACATCATGCTTATCTAAACGGTGCGCCGACTTATCTATGCCTATCACCAGCGCGTCTGGGTGCAGCTTAGCCAAGTTAGCTGTACTCTCGCCGACGCCACAACAGGAATCAAGAATGATAGGGCCATTAAAGGCCTGCACCCTGGCATTAACCTCATCAAAGGCTGCTTGGGTATGCGCGGCGATGGGCTTTTTAAACTCCGCATTCAGGTGCTTGTTCACCACTTCATCAAGTTTTTCATGCAGGCTTGGCTGGTTAGAGACTATGGCTCTTGAATTTGCTTCGCTCATCAGTGACGTAACCCCACACCCTTACGAATTAATGTTAATGCTAAGGTAAATAACACAGTAATAAACGCTAGCAAGACGGCGAATGAGAGCCAGATATTTACATCGGACACACCCAAAAAGCCAAAGCGGAAAGCATTAACCATGTAGATGATGGGGTTAATTTGCGATACCCCTTGCCAAAAATCAGGCAATAGCGTGATGGAATAAAACACGCCGCCCAGGTAAGTCAGTGGCGTTAGCACAAAGGTCGGGATAATGCTGATATCGTCGAAGCTGTTGGCATACACGGCATTGATTAAACCGCCGAGGGCAAACACCGCCGAAGTTAAAATAACCGTGGCGACAATCACAAAGATATTATGAATTTGAATATCCACAAAAAACAGTGATACCAGGGTCACGATTAAGCCCACCAGCATGCCACGGGCCATGCCACCGCCCATATAACCCAGCACAATAATGTAATTGGGCACCGGTGCCACCAGCAGCTCTTCAATGCTCTTTTGGAACTTGGTGGAATAGAAACTTGAAGCCACATTGGAATAAGAGTTGGTGATCACCGACATCATGATCAAACCCGGAACGATAAATTCCATATAGCTAAAGCCACCCATTTCGCCGATACGCGAGCCGATCAGGCTACCGAAAATCACGAAATACAGGGTCATGGTGATCGCCGGGGGCACCAAGGTTTGCACCCAAATTCGCAAAAAGCGAATACATTCTTTGATCCAAATACTTTTTAGCGCAACGCCATACTTCAACATCTTCACTCCCCTCGCCCTTGATTTAACAAGCCGACGAACAACTCTTCTAAACGGTTAGCCTTGTTACGCATGCTTAGCACAGTATTGCCCTGCTCACTTAAGGCGCTAAATACACCATTAAGGCCCTGCGACTTGGCGACTTCCACCTCCAGAGTGTGGTCGTCGGTCAGGGCAAATTGGTAGCCCTCCAGGCTCACGGGTTGCACCGGCTGTTTTAAATCAAGCACAAAGGTTTCTTTATCCAGCTTAGCCAGCAGCGCCTTGATGGTGGTGTGCTCAACTATGGTGCCATGGTCGATAATGGCGATGTTTTTACACAGCAGCTCGGCTTCTTCCAAATAGTGGGTGGTCAGAATAATGGTCACCCCTTGCTGATTAATTTCACGTAAGAAATCCCACATGGAGCGGCGCAGTTCGATATCAACACCTGCGGTTGGCTCATCAAGGATTAACAGCTTGGGCTCGTGCATCAGGGCGCGAGCTATCATCAAGCGGCGTTTCATACCACCGGAGAGCGTACGGGCGGCCTTGTCTTTTTTATCTAACAAACCAAGCTGTGCCAGGTACTTGTCGGCACGCTTATGGGCCTCGGCGCGAGGCACACCATAATAACCAGCCTGGTTGACTAAAATCTGCTGCAGGGTTTCAAACTGGCTAAAGTTAAACTCCTGCGGCACCAAGCCCAGCTGGGATTTAGCCGCTTCCAGGTCGGTATCTATATCATGGCCGAACACTTCAACCTTACCCGCAGTTTTGTTCACCAAAGATGAGATCACCCCTATGGTGGTGGACTTGCCCGCGCCATTGGGGCCTAACAGGGCAAAGAAATCCCCCTGCTGTACTTGTAAATCTATGCCTTTGACGGCTTCAACGCCGTTTTTATAGGTCTTTTTTAACCCTTGAATATTTAATGCAATGGTCATTTATTTTTGTTCTCCATAACCCCAACGTGAGGTAAGTCTCTGCTCTATGCCCAGATGATCGAGAATACGACCCACCAAAAAGTCGACCAGATCGGCTATCGACTCAGGTTGATGATAAAAGCCCGGCGCCGCCGGCATTATGGTGACGCCCATACGCGCCAGTTTTAGCATATTTTCCAGATGGATTTCACTAAAAGGCGTTTCTCTGGGCACCAAAATCAATTGGCCACGCTCTTTGATCACTACATCGGCGGCGCGCTCCATCAGGTTGTCCGAGGCGCCAGTGGCAATGGCCGATACTGTACCGGCACTGCAGGGACAGACCACCATTTTTTTCGGCGCGGCTGAGCCTGATGCGACCGGGCTGAACCAGTTATCCTTACCAAAGACCTTAAGTTGGCCATCGGCAGCATTGACCAAGGCACTGAGTTGCTCAGTGGCCTTATCCTCATGGCCGGACAACTTAATGCCGGATTCGGTATCAAACACTACCCGGGCGGCGCTGGAAATTAACACAAAGACCTGGTGGCCTTGCTCTATCAACACCTCTAATAAACGCAAACCGTAGGGAGCACCGGAGGCGCCGCTAAAGGCCAGGGTAATGGGCTCTTTAAATGTGCTCATGATGTTTCCTTTTGTGCTAAGACATGGAGCAGCTTTTGATGAATACCGCCAAAGCCACCGTTACTCATAATCAATATATGGCTCCCCGTTGCGGCCGCGGCCACTATCTCTGCCACCAAGGCATCTATATCCGCTAAACAACGGGCTCCGGAGTGCTCGGCGCGCTCTTGCAGCGACCAGCTCAGCTCGGGGGGCTCGAATAAAAAGACTTCATCGGCGCCTGCCAAGGAGTCCAGCAGGGTGTCCTGATGCACACCCATCTTCATGGTGTTTGAGCGCGGCTCTAGCACCGCAATAATACGTTCATCGCCAACCTTGGCACGCAGACCCGCCAAGGTGGTAGCAATAGCCGTGGGATGATGAGCAAAGTCGTCATAAACGTTGACGCCAGCCACCTCGCCCTTGTGCTCCATACGGCGCTTAGGCGAGATAAATTCTGCCAGCGCGGCTATACTGCTTGCCACAGGAATACCCACATGGCGAGCGGCGGCTATGGTCATCAGGGCATTCTTAACATTGTGCTCGCCAATTGCCTGCCAACGCACCACGCCTTGCGGCTCACCGGCAAACAATACGGTGAATTCACTGCCATCGGCCTTAAGTAGCTGATAATCCCATTGCTCAGCACCTAAGACTTCTTGCTCACTCCAAAAACCCTTGTTGATCACCTCAACCAAAGCCTGATCGTCGCTGGGGTAAATCGCCTTGCCGGTGCCTGGCAGGGTTCGCAGCAGGTGGTGGAACTGAGTTTGAATGGCACCTAGGTCGGCAAAAATATCCGCGTGGTCAAATTCCAGATTATTCAGGATCAGCGTTCTTGGCAGGTAATGGACAAACTTGCTGCGCTTGTCGAAAAATGCCGTGTCATATTCATCGGCTTCGATAACAAAAAACGGGGTTTCACCCACGCGCGCCGAGATACCAAAATTCTGCACTACACCGCCAATTAAAAAGCCCGGCTTGAGTCCGGCGTATTCCAACACCCAGGCCAGCATACTGGCGGTGGTGGTTTTACCATGGGTACCGGCGACCGCTAACACCCAGCTATCACGCAGGATATGCTCTTTTAGCCATTCGGGGCCCGAGGTATAACGCAGGCCTTTTTCCAATACATATTCAACACAAGGATTGCCGCGACTCATGGCATTACCAATAACCACTACGTCGGGGGCCGGCTCTAGCTGGGCGGGATCATAACCCTGCACCAATTCAATGCCTAACTCTTCAAGCTGAGTGCTCATCGGCGGGTAAACGTTTTGATCCGAGCCGGTCACATGGTGGCCTAAGGCCTTGGCAATTGCCGCAATACCGCCCATAAAGGTACCGCAGATGCCGAGAATATGTATGTGCATAATGACTTCCTAATAATAAAAGCCGCCCAGAGCATAGCTCTAAGCGGCCTTATATGATGCCAAATTTAGCCTGACCAATCTACCTAGGGTCTCCCTAAATAGGCGAGCCTGGTGGTAAAGGCAATGGCTTAAAGCCTGGTTGCCACTGACCGGTTTCAAGGAAATGATTAATGGCATCGGCCAGATGCTGTTTAAAGGCGCTCTCCCCTGAGCTAACGCTACCTAGCAGCTTGTTTTGTCTGTAGTCCTCAGCCACACGCTGCAGGTAAAACTTAAACTGTGCCTGCACCTCAGGTGCCACCTTATCGCTGGCAACCAGATTGGCAAAGTGCTGCGCCGTCAACCATTGAATACGGTGCTGCACTTTTGCCTCCATGGCATTGCCATAGTTATTGTCGAATACCCGCTTCACCAGAGTATCAAGCAAGGTATCCAGATTATAGGCCTGCTCGGAGCGGGCACCCTGTTGCGCCAAACGATTAACACGCTCCGGGTGTAACAGCAGGCTCAAGCTATGGTTTGCCGCCACTTCAGGCAGAGCCATGGCATCCAGAGTCAGACCGGTACGGCCCACTATACTTTCACGGGTGCTGTATTCGCCATAGGCTTTAGGCGGGATCAAGGCCAGAATTGATTCCGGCACCACCAGCTCTTTAGCATCCAAGGTAAGCAGCAGCGAGGCCAAAGCCTGACGTTGCACCTCGGCATCAACCACTTGCGCGCCCTGCACCTGCTCTTTGCCGCGTACTTCGTAGCTGTAATCCACACCGGCGATCAGCTTGACTGCGGCTTCCACCTGATAACGGTGGAATAGATACAAGGGCACCAGCACTTCTTCAAGCTGAGATAAGGAGGTGCCGGCTTTGATATTATCAACGCCAAAACGGGCCAGGGCTTTGGCTCGTACCGCCATCACGCGCTCCAGCTCTTTACTTGGATTATCGCCGTTATCCCACAAATGACCATTGGGATGGGCGCCGCCCTGCGCACGGGCGTCTCTATCGGAGATAAACTCCAGGCCAAGAGCTTTATTCTCGGCAAGGATCTTAGCCAGGGCTTGAGCCTCGTTTTGGCGGCTAAAGTCGCCATAACCATATTTGATCACTTGCTCATCCCACACCCCCATGCCCTTGGCATAGGCTTTTGATATATCCAGCGCCCCCTGCTCGTCCAGACTGACCAAGGGGTGCGGGTAATCCATCACCGAAGCACGGGCTTTAGGCGAAGCGGCAAAGTTATGAGCAATGCCCAGGGTATGGCCAATTTCATGGGCACTAAGCTGACGAATTCTATCTAGCGCCATGGCCTGCAACTCGGCGGTGACTTCATCACCCTTTTTGTAAGGAGCAGCCAGGGCTTCGGCAATCAGAATATCCTGACGCACACGCAGCGAACCTAGGGTGACATGACCTTTAATAATTTCACCGGTGCGCGGGTCTATTACCGAACCGCCGTAAGACCAGCCGCGAGTAGCACGATGCACCCACTGAATCACGTTAAAGCGCACATCCATGGGATCGGCATTCTCGGGCAGCATTTTTACCTGAAAGGCATTTTTATAACCGGCTTTTTCAAACGCATCATTCCACCATTTGCCACCATCGAGTAAAGCGCTGCGCACCGGCTCTGGCACGCCCGGATCCAGGTAGTAAATAATGGGCTTCACCGGCTCGCTAACGGCCTGATTGGGGTGTTTTTTGGCCAGACGATGGCGTGGGATATAGCGCACCAGCATGCTCTCGCCCAAGGGCGCCGAATAATCCTTGTGCTCTATGCTCCAGTATCCGGACTGCGGGTGGAAGGCTCGTGGCTGGTATTTATCGTCCGGCAAGGCAACGAATGAGTGATGCATATTCACGCTGATGGCATAAGGGTCGGCGCTCACCTGTTTCACATACTCACCAGGTTTAGTGCCGGTAAAGGTGATCACAGCTTCCAGCTCGGTATTTTTCACAAATGACTTGCTGCGCGGCATAAACACCGCACTGCGGCTGGTGTCGACACTAAAGTTACCTTGCTTACGCGCCGCCAGGGTGCGACTAACGCCGTGCACATCGGTTAATAAGTAAGGAGTGTAATCCAGCAGCACTCGGGAATCCGTGCTCGCCTGCACTTCAAAACCGTACAAAATACTCGAGGCAAAAGCCTCATTCACGCTTTGTTGCTCGGCGCTGTTAGTGCTTGAGGCGCGGTAATTCGTATTCAAGGCACGCAACATCACCTTATTGCCCATACGCTCGAACTGCGCCAAATAGGTGTTACCCAGTTGGCCACGGTCCAAGCCTATATCGTTGGAGCCCAATCCATAGGGCAGACTTTGCTGCAATAGAAACGGCGCCTTCAGCTTATCCACTTCAAGATAGAGCTTGCCCTCGTCATTGGCATAATAAAAGGTGAAATAGCCAGGATATTTGCTCATATTTTGAGTAAATTGGCTGATAGACTTAATTGCTGCCTGCGCTTGGGTTATCATAGGCAAGAACAAAAGAAACAGTGCTATTCGTATTATCTGCGTAGTTGGCATGATTCTCACTTTTGTTGTTATTGGTATCGTTGCTTGGGTTTAGAATTAATCAGCATTGAGTATATCCCGATGTATACAATCTACAACCACAAAGCGATAAATAGACAGCGTAATCTAGACGACATGCTCTCACTTTAAAATGTCGTGTAGACCCCAAAAAACTTAGGAACAATTAAGATGCGACGACTCCCCCCAGTCTTGCTTAAAGATGGTTGCTCACATGACCTTATTTCACTTATCCGTACTATTTTAGCGGCCTGTAAAGAAATCTCTTTCCGTGTTGGCCAAGGCGCCCTATCTGGCGTGCTAGGTTCTACACTGGATGAAAACATCCAGGGCGAAACGCAAAAGAAACTGGATGTACTTTCCAACCAGTTATTGAAAGACATCCTTTTAGAGTCCGGTTATGTTAAGGCCATCGCCTCGGAAGAAGAGCCAGGCACGGTTGCGGGTAACCCAGACGCAGAATACATAGTCGCATTTGACCCTCTTGATGGCTCATCAAACATTGATATCAATTCATTGGTTGGCACCATTTTCTCTATTATGCGCGCGCCAAAGGATTCAGATCCTGCTGATCCTAATATCTTTTTGCAAAAGGGTGACCAGCAAGTGGCCGCAGGTTATGTACTTTACGGCCCATCGACCATGCTGGCGCTAACCACAGGCCAGGGCACACGTATTTTCACCCTGGATAAAACCCAAGGTACCTTCTTGTTGACTCAGGACTTTGCCAAGGTGCCGGAGCAAACCAAGGAATTCGCCATTAATACATCGAACCAGCGCCACTGGCAGCCGGCGATGCAAAACTATATTAGCGACCTATTGGCCGGTGAAACAGGACCCCGCGGTCGCAACTTCAACATGCGTTGGATTGCCGCCATGGTCGGCGATGTACACCGTGTGCTTAGCCGCGGTGGTTTATTTACCTACCCGCAAGACACCAAAAACCCAGAGAAGCCGTATAAATTACGTCTGCTTTATGAAGCCAACCCTATGGCCATGCTAATCGAGCAAGCCGGTGGCCTGGCCTCAACCGGTTATGAGCGCATTATGGATATAGAGCCGGAGCAAATTCACCAGCGTGTGGCGGTGATCTTGGGCTCAAAAGAAGAAGTGGAAGCCTGCTTAAGCTACCACAAGTAATACCGAGGAAGGGCAGTTGATACTGCCCTTTTTATTTAATTCTAAATCAGTGCCTTATTTTTCCAGTGGCAACTCATGGCGAGCGCCCCACTCGCTCCAAGAGCCATCATAAACCTGTAAGTTAGTATGCCCACACTCATACGCGGCCAGCGCTAAAATACAGGCGGTAATGCCCGAGCCACAGCTAAACTGCAATCTCTGAACACCCTGTTCAAGCAGTTGCGCCAATGCTTGCTGCAACTGCTCCTGTGGGCGTAACTCGCCATCTATTATTAACTCCGCATAAGGCAAGCTCTTGGCATTGGGAATATGCCCGGCGCGCATACCTGCTCTGGGTTCGGCCATCTCGCCACTGAAACGCTGCGCCGGTCTAGCATCAAGCAACAAGGTAGAGGCATCGTCAATAGCCGCCTGCACCTGCTCAGTGTTAATAAAAAAGTCCGCCCGTGGGCAGGCTTTAAAATTACCTTGCTCCTCGGCGGTCTGCCAGCCCTGTTGCACCGGCAACTCGGCAGTGCGCCACGCTGGCAGACCGCCACGCAGCACCTTAACGTTATCGAAACCAAAGGCCTTAAACATCCACCAAGCACGGGCGGCGCTAAATAAGCCCTGGTCGTCATAGACCACCACTTCCGAGTCCTGACTCACTCCAGCTTCTTGCATCTGTTGCTCAAATTGCTCGGCGCTGCATAAAGTGTGAGGCCAGGGGCTGGCGTTATCGGCCAGAGCGCTTTTAATATCAAAACGCTGCGCCCCTTTAATAACCGCCGCCGGCGCATATTCGCCCGACTTACCCGGCAGCACCAGGCCGGCATCAAAAATTTTTAGTTTGGGGCTGTGCAGCAGCGCATTAAGCTGCGCCACAGTGATTTGCTGGCTCATACTCCACCTTAATATTCTGTACTTTTTTCACTGTAATGGACGTTAGCAGAACTGCGGCTGTCGCACCACTGCGATGCTCTCTATCAAGGTAAGATTTGCCCACATAAAAAAATACCGCTGCACCTAGGTGAGCGGTATTTTCAAAAAAGGGAAGTAAAATTAGTCGATTAACTGATATTCGTTATCGAGAATGGCAATAATTTCACTGCGTGGATCCGCTGGAATTTCCAATTGCTCGCCGACAATCTTGCTGGCGATCCCCACATAGGTTTGCGATACCTGCATCATCACCTCTACCGGTAACTTGTACTCTTTAGCCAGGGCTTCACGCTCATCCATACGGTCTTTATTGAGTAATACATCGCTGTCCGGCACATTGTTGATCAATAACTGGCGGAAACCTTCTTTCGAGTTTTCAATGATCTTACCATCACGGTAAGCCGGGCCATCCCAGATACGCGAAGAGTCCGGCGTGCCCACCTCATCGATGTAGATAAGCTGCTCATTGCCGTTCATGTCTTCCACATAACCAAACTCAAACTTGGTATCAACAAAGATCTGATCCAGCTTGGCCAGCTCAGCGCTGATCAATTCAAAACCTTGCGTCAGCAGGTGCTCATACTTGGCCACATCGGCTTCGCTGCTGAAATTAAAGGCGTCCAGGTGGTCGGTGATATTCTTGCGGGTGATATTTACATCGTCCACCGCCGGCACATCATCAAGGCCCTCAATAATGCCCTTGGTTGAAGGCGTGATCAGCACTTCTTCCAGCTTCTGATTGGCTTCTAGGCCTTCGGGCAAGTCGATACCACAGAAGCTGCGAATGCCCTTGGCATAATCGCGCCACATGCTGCCGGTAATATATTGACGAGCAATGGCTTCGACCTTAACGGTTTTGGCCTTGCGCACAATCCACACATAGGGATGCGGAATATCAACAATGTGGTTACCCGCCAAACCCGCGGCATCAAACTGTTTAAACCAGTGAGATGCCACCGCATTAAGTGCAATGCCTTTGCCTGGTACGCCGTTTAGACCTTCTTCACCCTGCCAGATGCAGTCAAATGCAGAAATACGGTCGGAGATCACCATGATCGCCAGCTCGGTGCCCTCTGGTACGGCATAACCTTTTTCGGCAATTAGGCGCGCACTGTCTTGCTCGGTTAACCAGTATACCGAACGAACCTTGCCGCTGTGCACGGGTCCTTTGGTACGAATAGGTAAATCGTCATTAATGTCTAAGACTTTATAATTGCTCATGGCTACTCCAACAAGGGCTTGAGAGGCGAATGCTTGGCCTTGGCAGCGCTCACGGCACCAAGGCTTTATACCAATTCTCTTAAATAGCTAATCATTCTAGCGGGCTAAATATCATGCTCACTGTGTTGGAGTTTTTCTATGTAGAATAACTACATAAGAAAAACTCCGCCTTGTTAGCATCTCATTTATCCAGCGCTATATCTGATCACATACTTAACAGAATTGGTATTAGGCGCGCTATGATAAGCTAGCTGGACACGAAGATAAAGAAAAACGCCGCCATAAGCGGACTTTTGTCCTATCTTTTTCAATCACTCCCAAAACTCCTTGCTTCCCCCTGTCAATCATTCTTCATCTTGCTGTAAACTAAAGAACATCTTAATCGATTAAGGGCCTTCCAGTGGATTTAGCAAGCAGCACTCAGGGTAAACGTTATTTAATGTATATTGCGCAAAATTACTCCTATGCAATTTTGCGCCCATTGCAGCAAGAGATCCTTAATAATGGCGGTGAAGTAAGGTGGTTCCTCGAAGGCAATGAAGTTAACCCCGACTACCTGCACCAGGATGAACAACGTTTACACAGCATAGAGGAAGTGCGCAAATGGCAGCCCCATGCCAGCTTTGTGCCGGGTAATGTTATTCCCAACTTTATTCCCGGTAAAAAAGTCGCCGTATTCCACGGCTTTGATGCGGGTAAACTAAACCGCCGAGGACAATTAGATCACTACAATATTCGTGGTTGTTTTGATATGTATTGCACTCAGGGCCCAAGCTCTAGGCAGCCTTTCGAAGAGCTCGCTGCGCAGCATAAGCACTTTCGTGTCGCTCAAACCGGCTGGCCAACCTTAGATCCGCTATTCAAGCCCGATAACAGCAACCCTTATACTGCTCAAAATGATACACGCAAAACTATACTTATTTGCTCAACGTTTTCACGAAACTTATCATTAGCGCCAAAACTAGCGAATACGGTTAAGGCACTGCGCGACAGTGGCAAATACCGTATTTTGGTGCAATTCCATCCCAAGATGGCGACAGAAATAGTCGACCAATACAAGGCGATGCAGGATGAGAATCTCACCTTTGTTGAGACCGACAACGTTATTCCATTGCTGCAAGCTGCTGACGTCATGCTCTGTGACACATCTTCGATTTTATTGATGTTTTTATTATTGCGCCGCCCAGTGGTGACCTTTAATAACCAGGCTCCGGGGCCGCATCTACTCAATGTTACCGAAGCGGATAAAGTAGCTGATGCCATTGCCGAAGCGCTTAGCCATCCACCCGAGCTTATGGCCAGTATCGAGGCCTTTTGCCAACAACTGCACCCCTATCAGGACGGGCAATCCAGTGCCCGGGTGCTGGCGGCCACCAACGACCTGATCGACTCAGGCGGCAAGGAGCTCAAACGCAAACCTCTTAATCTGCTACGCCAGTTTAAAATGCGTAAAAAGCTCTCCTATTGGCGCTGGTAACGGCGCTTAATCGCAATCCACTGTTTCGCCCAAACGCTCATGATAAGCTAAGTGCAGTGACCAAAAAGAAATAACGGCGCCAATGATAGACATAGATAAGTTGTGGTTTTCCTGGCAGGGTCATACCGGCCAACCCACCTTGAGCATAGATGCTCTGCATATTGCCAAGGGCGAACATCTGTTTTTACACGGCCCCAGCGGCAGCGGTAAATCAACCCTGTTGTCCTTGCTGGCGGGGATTCAAACACCGCAGCGCGGCAACATAAGCCTCAACGGTACCGCGCTCGAGACCTTGAGTAGCGCCCAGCGCGATCAGTTTCGCGCCGACCACCTGGGCTATATCTTCCAAAGCTTTAATTTACTGCCTTATTTAAGCCCCATTGAAAACGTGACCTTGCCCTGCGCCTTTTCCAAATTACGCAAGCAACGGGCTCTGGCTCATCAAGCGTCACTTAACGAGGTCGCCCACACCTTGCTTACCCAACTGGGATTAGCACCACAGTTTCATCAACAGCCGGTCAATACCCTGAGCATAGGTCAGCAACAGAGGGTGGCCGCTGCCCGCGCTGTAATTGGCGACCCGGAAATCATCATTGCCGATGAGCCCACCTCGGCGTTGGATGAAGCCAATCGCCAGGCCTTTATCGAATTGTTATTCGCGCAAACGGATAAAACCGGCGCCACCGTGGTGTTTGTGAGCCACGAGCAAAGCCTGGCGCCGCTGTTTTCCAAGGTGGTGCATCTGGATGAATTGCAAGGAGCAGCCGATGATCTTGCTTAAATTAGCCAGTAAAAGCCTGCTCAATCGCCGCGCCAGCGTGCTGTTAAGCCTGCTGACCATTGCCATTAGCGTAATGCTGCTGCTCACCATAGAAAGAGTGCGCATGCAGGCCAAGGAAAGCTTTGCCGCCACTGTGTCGGGCACGGACTTGATCGTCGGTGCCCGTACCGGCGATATTCAATTGCTGCTCGCCTCGGTATTTCGCATCGGCCATATGAATAATGGCGTAAGCTGGCAAAGCTATCAGGATATCAGCAGCAAAAAGGGCATTAAATGGGCGCTGCCACTGTCTTTGGGCGATACCCACAAAGGCTACGCAGTGCTTGGCACCAGCAGTGATTATTTTAACCACTTTCAATATGGTAAAAAGCAGCACCTTAGCTTTAGCAGCGGCGCTCCTTTTGCGCAGGTCAACGAAGTGGTGCTTGGCGCCGAAGTGGCCAAACGCTTGGGCTATGGCTTGGGTGATAATATTGTCGTCGCCCATGGCATGGGCAAAACCAGTTTTCATCACCATGATGACAAACCTCTGGTTGTGGTGGGTATTCTCGCCGCCACCGGCACCCCGGTGGATAAAACCCTGCATGTTCCCTTGATTGCCATCGCGCAATTGCACGGTGCACAGGCACATCATGAAGATCATCATGACCATGACGAGCCTCATGCTGTGGATTTGATCGGTGAGCCCAAACAGATCAGCGCCTTTTTACTGGGTTTTGACAGCCCTCTCTATACCCTGCAGGTGCGCCGCAATATTAATAATTACAAAGGCGAACCCCTGATGGCCATTATGCCTGGGGTCACCTTGCGGGAATTGTGGAGCATGTTGGCCATGGTCGAAAAGCTGCTGCTGTTATTCTCTATCGTGGTGCTGGTTATCAGCCTGCTGGGCATGCTCACCACCTTGTTGGCCAATCTGTCGCAACGACGCCGTGAGCTCGCTATTTTGCGCTCGGTAGGCGCTAAACCCTGGCATATATTCTCCTTGATGAGTATGGAATCCCTATTGATCAGCCTGCTTGGCACCAGCTTAGGGGTCGCCCTGTGTTATCTTTTACTGGCGCTGGCACAACCACAATTACAGGCTCAGGCCGGTATTAATATCGACCTTCAAGGTATCTCAAGCTATGAACTTATGCTGATCGCCGTTATTATGGCGGCAGCCTGGATAGTCGGCTTAATCCCAGCCGTCCGTGCCTATTTTTATTCCCTGCATGATGGGATGAGTGTTAAGACCTAGGATTATTATGAGTCTATTTAATCGTTTTCTAGCCGTACTGTTCACCTGTGTGAGTGTGGCCTCTTTCGCCAACGAACCGGTGGAAATTTTTTGGGAAGATTTAGTGCCCGAGGGGCATGTGACCGTCGATACCCGTAATTCCGCCGCCAGTCACGAAGGCGCCGAGCAAAACTGGGTGCAACCGAATTTAGACGCCCCCGTGGTGCAAAAATACAATGGTAAAACAGTAAGTTTGCCAGGCTTTGTGGTACCCCTTGAGGGCGACAGCGAGGTGATCACTGAATTTCTATTGGTGCCCTATTTCGGCGCCTGTATTCATGTGCCACCGCCGCCGCCAAATCAAATTGTCCATGTCACCATAGCCGATGGCGTGCCTATCGAAAGCCTGTATGACGCTATCGTCGTGACCGGGGTGATGAGTGCCGAAAGCTGGAGCGGTGATATCGCCAAAACCGGCTATAAAATCAAAGGCATTGGCGTAGCACCTTTTGAGCTGTAAACCGCCATCGTTGTAGGTCGGGATTCCATCCCGACAAATATGCACATTCGTTGAGATGTCGGCGCAGAGCGCCGACCAACAAGGTTAGCCTGCGAATGCGTCTTGCAGCGGCGGCACTACCTGTTTCTTACGACTTAATACGCCATCTAACCATACTTTCGAGTCGCTGATCTCAGCGCCATAGGCTTTGGCTACTATTCCTTCATCATCAGAGGCGATCAGCATTTGCGAACCTTCCTTCATGATGTCGGTTAGCAGTAGCAATACGCTGTGACGGTTGCCTTCTTCTTTCAGCTTGGCGATATCCGCTTCCAAGTCGTCCTTGATATCGTCAAATACAGACAGGTCAATCACTTCCAGCTGGCCGATGCCAACCAGGTTGCCGTTCATGTTGAAGTCTTTAAAGTCACGCATAACTAGGTCGCGCGCCGGAGTGCCTTCAACGGCAGATTTTACCTTGAACATTTCCATGCCCAGCTCTTTCGGGTCGTCAATACCTGCGATTTCTGCCAGGGCTTCGACGCATTTGATATCGGCCGTGGTGCAGGTAGGTGATTTGAAGATAACCGTGTCGCTCAGGATGGCGCACATCATCAAGCCAGCGATGCCTTTAGGAATTTCCACATTGTAGAAGTCATACATCATTTTGATAATAGTGTTTGAACAACCTACCGGGCGGATCCAGCACTCAAGCGGAGTCGAAGTGGTTAGATCGCCAAGTTTATGGTGGTCTACCACACCTACTACGCGAGCCTGGTCAATATCATCGGGAGCCTGAGTTTTTTCAGTGTGATCAACGATATAAACATCTTCACCGGCATAGCTCATTTTAAGCTCTGGGGCTTCAAAGCCGAAACGGTCAAGGATAAATTGTGTTTCCGGTGATACCTCACCTAAACGGGTCGGAACAGCTTCTTCACCGATCTGGTTTTTAAGGTACGCCAGTGCAATTGCACCGCAGATAGAATCTGAATCAGGGATCTTGTGTCCCACTACATACATGGCCATTGTTACTCTCCAAAATACTTTGCCGCTATTGTAACAATAATTAACCGCTCTGGGATAGCGGCAAATGGGCTGATTGAGGGCGACTTTTTGGTTACACTGAGGGTCATGATTTTAACTAGGGGCCGGCAATGGCGGTTATTAAGTTATCGCGTAAGGCATGGAATAATCTGCTGATTTTTTCCATGTTGATAATGATCTTTGTATTCAATGGCTTGCATCATAAACTTGGTGGTAATAGCGAGCCCGAGGGGCCACAGCCATTATTGCCCGAGCAAAGTTATATTCTCGCCTTGGAATATCCCGGTGTGCGTATTGAGCGCATCGGCAGCGGCTGGCGCTTACAAGGGCTCCCCGAGGCAGGTGCCGTTCAGGTGGATGTAGCCGAGCTGGCCACCCGCGTCCAGGCCTGGCAGAGCATGCAAGCCGAACCCGGCACACCGAGCAAGAGCGAGCCCCTGCTGGTAGCGACCCTAAGCCTCGCCGGAGAGGCGCACCCCTGGGTTTTTGTCTTGTATCGGGATGCCCAGCAGTATCAGCTTTTTAATAAACATGAACAGCGTTGGCTTAGGCTTACTCAGGCCCAGGCGCAGCAGCTATTTTTACAATTAGAAGGGTAATTTAGTATGCCTGAACTTCCAGAGGTCGAGGTTAGCCGTTTAGGTATAGCGCCCCATGTTGAAGGGCGCACCATCACCAAAGTGAGTATTCACCAGGGCCAGTTGCGCTGGCCTGTCAGTGAGCAAGTCTATGAACTTGGTGGGAAAATCATTGAGTCCGTGAGCCGTCGGGCCAAGTACCTCTTGCTGCATACCGACGAAGGGGCGGTGATCCTGCATTTGGGCATGTCCGGTCATTTGCGTGTGGTGCCTATTAATGAGCCGCTGAAAAAGCATGACCATGTGGTGTTTGAGTTCGATAATGGCTTGAGCTTAAGGCTGAACGACTCCCGCCGTTTTGGCGCCTGCTTGTGGCAAGAGCTCGATAGCCTGCACTCGGTTTTTAGTAAGCTAGGCCCAGAGCCGCTGACTGATGATTTTGATGCCAACTGGTTATTTACCAAATCGCGCAATAAAAAACAGCCCATTAAGCAGTTTCTGATGGATAATCAGGTGGTGGTTGGGGTGGGCAATATCTATGCTAACGAATCCCTGTTTAAGGCCGGCATTAACCCCAAGCGTGAAGCCGGCAAGGTAAGCCTGGCGCGCTATCAAAAGCTCACGCCCATCATCAAGGAAACCCTGGCCGCGGCCATTGAGCAAGGTGGCACAACCCTGAAGGATTTTGCCCAAAGTGATGGTAAACCTGGTTATTTTGCTCAGCAATTACTGGTATATGGCCGTAAGGGCCAGCCTTGTGTCGAGTGTCAAAGTGAATTGACGGAAATTCGTTTGGGTGGACGCAGTACAGTGTATTGCAAGCGCTGCCAGCGCTAGTGAGTGGAGTATTGTAGGTCGGATTTAATTTTTACCAGGTCGAAATCCGCTAATTCAGGGACCAGCTTTTGCAGCTTGGACTCTGTGTTATCAAGCATATTCAAGCAGTTACAATATTCTTCCGATTTCAGTGCCAGCTGCTCGGCTTTCTTTTTCAGGGATTTGTCGATTTCTGCGGTAATAATTTCCATACGAGTACCCACATCATTGATGCGCTCCTCAATATTGCCCTCTCGGGATTCGAGGGCGTCACCGAGCGCTATTAGCATGGCTCCGAGCGAGCCCTGGATTGCAGTATGAATTTTTTTCGACACTTCTTCGGCAAAGAAGTCATCTAGTTTAGACAGAGATTGAGGGGCAATATAAAAGAAATCATCGCCTCGTTTGAATTTATTGCGCAGCGCCTGCTCCACATACTGGAGTTGCGCCTTAAGCACCTCGGGCTCTTTATCGGAAAGGCCGCTTACTACATTTTCAATGGCATTGAGACTGATATTGACCCCATCGGTGGCCAGCTCCACCAATTCGGGAACGGTATCGCGGATCATTTGATTGTACTGCTCAAGGATCTCCGTTTCCTTGGCGTCGAGTTCAATCCACTGACCTCGCACCAGCAGCTGATTGCCCTGATTAATCTGCACTCGGGTTTGATTATTATCAACAATACGAATAGTGTCCTGGGTAATGATCAGGCCGTGAGTGAGCTCTACATCACAATGCCCGCGCGCCGCGCTGTGCTCGTCTGACACCTGTGCACTCACATCCATGGATGCCATCATTAACCCAACTGTAAACCCTAAAAAGCGCAGCTTCATAACAACCCTCGACTCAACTGCGGCACAGATTATCAAACGGCAGCTCATAAGCAAACAGCTAATCGGGACGGTAAACGTTTTAATTTCTCAAGCTATGACGATGAGCTTTAACATCCTGCTGATGCAAGCGATATAAGGGCGCCGCTGGTTTACGGCGTTGGCAACAAAATACATAACTGCCCGGTTGGCGCTTGGCTTCTTTTTTCGCATCGGCGGCCAAGGTGGCGACCTGATGAGCGTTCTGGCAGCAGTTTACATCGGGGGAAACCACACCAACCGCCAAAGACAGTAAAGGTATAAACTGACGCCTTCCCTGTCTGTCACAGCTCCAGTAACCTTTGGCTTTGAGGTGCTCGGTACTAAAATAACTTTCAATCAGACGATCAAAATCAGCGATAACTGCGGCACATATTGCCTGCGCCTGAGGGTCATCAAAAACAACCATAAAGTCATCACCGCCGATATGACCAACAAAGCAGGGAACCGCCTGAGTATGACGACGAATTAGCTCGGCCACCAGCTTGATCACCGCATCGCCACTGGCATAACCATAGAGATCGTTAAAGGGCTTGAAGTGGTTAAGGTCAAAATACGCCAGGGTAAAGGTACTACTTGTATGCAGACGCTGCTCAATGGCTTCATTGATGGCGATATTGCCGGGCAGCATGGTCAGCGGGTTAGCATGTTGGGCATGGCGTACCTTTTCCTCTGTCATGTGCTTGAGAATAAGGCGCAACGGCACCACACCCAAGTAGTGCTGGACACGAGTGACAATGATATGACGGCGAATATCCATATCACTATCGGTGATCTGCTGACTAACACTATCCAAGGTATCATTTTCATCAACCACCAGAGGCGAGCAATCCATTACCGCGCTGATAGGCTGTTTATCATAAAGGGCATGCCCATAAGGGGTAGCAAACAGCTCGGATAACTGCTCTCTATAAAGCAGCCCCACGGGGCGGCGGTCGGCATCGATCACCACCACGCTGAAAACACTTTTATCCTCGGCAAATATTTTTTGCGCGTCACGGCAAAGGGTATGCTGACACAGCTCCTGATTGGCCAAAGCCAGCCAGCCTATACTCAATTCCTGCTCACGGCGAACCGGTTCGGCTTTCCAAGTCGACTCGGGCATATGCTGATGCAAGTAGTGGCGCTCGGGTTGAGCGCTAGGACAAGCTAGAAAGTAACCCTGAACATTATCTATGCCCAGCCGAGTCAGCAGTTGGAATTCCTCAATACGTTCTATGCCTTCGGCGATCAATTGAGTATTGGTGGCCTTGGCTAGGTCGATAATGGATTTTAAAAACTCCCGTTTAACCGGGCTAAAATCACAATGATCGATAAAATACCTGTCGATTTTGACTATCTCGGGACGAATTTCGGACCATTGTTTCAGCCCAGAATAACCGGCGCCCAAATCATCTATGGCGATATGGAAACCAAGCTCGCGATAATGCTCCACCGCTACGCGTAACAGGTTGGCATCCTCGACTTTATCTTGCTCGGTGAGTTCAATAACCACCTGCTCTGGCCCCAGGCCGTATTTACGCAATAAGTGCAGCGTTTGCCCCTTGGGATGGGCGGGGTCAAGCAGAGTATTGGGGCTAACATTTAAAAACAGCTTGCCTTGCAGCCCCAACTTGGCGAAGGTGGCAATTGCCGTCTCGCGGCATAATAGCTCTAATTCGGAGAGTCGCTGCGCCTGTTGCGCACATTGAAACAACACCGCCGGAGCATGCAAGGAACTGTTTTTTGGGCCTCGGCTCAGAGCCTCATAGCCGATTATTTGCTGCCGCGCGACATCGAAAATAGGCTGGAATAAGGTTGTGATCGACCGCTGCCGCAATATCAAGGTTAATTCTGCTATCAAGTCCGTATTCACCGGCCTACTACACTAAAAGCACAAACGGTGGCGCAGATTAGCAGTGGATTATGACAAGTTTATGAAAGGGTGGTTTTTTCCTCATATTTTTGAGCTTATTGCAATTCCCCCTGCACAACTCGATTGTCAGACTGCTAGGTAACTGCTCCTGCGTTACCCTAGTACCGCCATCCATGGCGGCAAAGTCTGACCTACAGAGTCTGACCTACATAGTCTGACCTACAGGACAATATCTGCGGTTATCTGTAGGCGAGGCTTTAGCCTTGCGAGGGGTTGGTGGCTCGATTGATTGTTTGATTGTTTGATTGTTTGATTGATTGTCAGACTGAAGTCTGACCTACAGAGTCTGACCTACAGGACAATATCTACGGTTATCTGTAGGCGAGGCTTTAGCCTTGCGAGGGGTTGGTGGCTCGATTGATTGTCAGACTGCTAGGTAACTACTCCTGCATTACCCTAGTACCACCATCCATGTTGGCAAAGCCTGACCTACAGGGTTACCTAGAAAGGGCAATCCAATGCTGGTAGAGCAATAAGTAAGCAGTTGATTTATACAAACTTAAATAATCCCCTTCTAGCTAGTGACAAGGCTCGGAAAAGTTTTTATACTGCTCGGCGCTTACTTGGAGGATATCTCCTATCCTGTAAAAACAAGGTAGGCATCAGAGATACAAAATGGCCCTATAGCTCAGTTGGGCGAGTCAAGACCGAAGCATCGCTTCGCAGCTTGATGAGGTGGAGGCAGGACGCCGACAGGATACTGCTTCATGGATGAATTAAAGAGCACGCAAAACACAAAATGGCCCTATAGCTCAGTTGGTTAGAGCGCACGACTCATAATCGTTAGGTCCCTGGTTCGAGTCCAGGTGGGGCCACCATTTTTTCTTACTTCCCTTGTAAATCATTCCCTGAATTAACCACACTCTTGTGTCTTTAGCATACAAAAGCCTAGTCAGCTTTTGTTCCGACTAAGCCTTAGAGCTTATAACCCTTTGAGTAATCTAATTATATCAATTCACTTATCATTTTAGCGGGCTTTTCAACCACTTCGCTCACCTTGGGATTACCAACGAAACGGGTAAACCTCATTGCGACCTTTGAAGTAAGAAATGAATAAATCGACTTTAGCTTCAGGTGATACGTGTTGGTTAAAGTCTTTGGCTAGCTCGACTGCTTTCTCGGAAAGAATACTATTACGTTCATTTAACAATAACTCTTTTTCTTCAGTTAGTTGCAGTAGCCGATTATCAATTTCTAAGAGCCTACCAGATAACGAACCAGACACATTAATTACTCAAAAGCAGTGTTAAGGTTTTCAGCTCTTAGTATTCGCATGACATCAACACAGTCATTAGATACGACATAGTAAATAGTATGTTTCCCATAAACACTGCGTCTATACCCCTGGCGAACATGCTCAACTGCCTGATAGTGCAATGGGTTTTGTGCAATACTTTGCAACTGAATAATCAACCCATCTATGTAGGATTTAGCCTGAGCTAAACCAAAGTTATCGATGCCATATTCAAATAGTTGCTCGAAGTCCTGATCGGCAGCAGAGCTTAATCTATACTTCGCCATTGGTTTGTTTTCTAGCAATCACCGCATTAACAATATCTTCAGGAGAACGAGAACTAAAACCGCTTTGCTCAGCTTTGATAAGCTCTTGTCGAATAACTTCAACTTGGCTAGTACGCATTTGCTCTTTTCTGATCAAATCTCGCAATAACTCACTATCACTAGCATAATTACCTGTTGCAAGTTGAGCTTGCATCCATTGTTCTTGCTGATCAGTTACTGTGATACTTTTCTTTACCATTGCCATAATTTACCTCCAATGAAAGAAACCTCGTAAGGATATAATCCTACTTTATACCACCAGAGTAAAGTTTAGTGCAGAACTGGTAAGAATCAACTTGGTGACACCAAACAGTTAGTTGATGGTAAAAATACAGGCAAAGAAACACTCATGACCATTAAGGCCTGTATTTATAAAGTAATGCAAACTTGCCCATGAACTCTCATACTCACCAAATCCCCATTGAAAATCCAGGTGGGGCCACCATTTTCTCTACTTTTACTCGTAATTAAATTTGGTGAGCGCTGTGGCCAGGCTGCCCTGTGGTTTTTCGACCACTCGCACTAGTTCGGTGTCGCCATCGAGGACGATAAAGGTGGGGGTGTATTTAAGCGCAAATTCCTCGGCCAGGCCCTTATCATCTTTTTATTGTAATCCACGGCCACCAGCTCAAGCTTGGCGAGTTCGACCTTGCTCAGTGCCAAAAGCTTTAGCAGTCGCGGTACTTCACGCTCGCTGTCGTGACACCAGGTGCCGAATAACACCAATAAGGACTTCCCCTTTAGCTTGTGCATCTGCGCCAGCTCGTCATTGCTTGGTGCAAAATCATCGTAGGCGCTGGCGAAGGTTTTATATTCACCCAATAAGCCGCTGCTCTCAATCACGCCGATATAGGGATTATCGTCGGCGCATGCCGCTGTCGTCGACAAGGCCATAATTAAAAAACAAAGTTTTAAAAAAGTTCGCATGGTTATTAGGGTCTGTTTATCTTTGCGGTTTACTTTATGTTCAATCTAAACGCATTCTGATGAATATAATCGCTGATTTATGTGGTTAAATTCATCCATGAAGCTTGGTTACATCGCGCATCCATGCGCTCACCTCGCTAAGCTGCGAAGCATTGCTTCGGTCTTGCTCGCCTATGTACATAGCGAGTAACACAGAGCAGGATGCGTTTAGATGAACCCGTAGGGCAGCGCTTGTAGCGCATTTCTACTGTGTTGTTACATGTTCATGTAGAATACTACACTACACATGTGCCGCCTTGTATAAATTCACTACAAACTGCTGCAGAAACAAACAACAAAGGTCAACAGACCCTAGGCCTGTTTCATGATATCGGCATTCCGGTTATGGCCATGAATTTTCCTGACTATGTGCAGGTTCTTGGCGCCGCCAATGATAATAGTGAGGCCTCGCTTACCGCACTGGAAGATAAGCGTTATCCCTGTAATCACGCCATGCTTGGGTTTTATATGGCGAATTCCTGGCATTTACCCAGCTCGCTGTGCAGCATAGTGTTGCACCATCATGATTTACACTTTCTGGATGAGCCGCACAGTGAAGAAGAAAAGCTGTACTACGCTATTTTGAAGGTCGCCGAGAATATTGCCCATGTGCATAAGCGGCATCGTGATATCAATCATTGGCACTGCTTGGAGCCTAAAGTCTTCGCCACCTTAGAGTGGCAACAAAACGACTATCAAGATCGCCTGAATACAGGTCATAACCTGCTGCTTTTTGGTACTCATTAAAGAGCCCTTCGACACTTCCTCTTGGGCCTGTGTGCCCCTCATGGTGGCCATGATACAATGGCCAAAAGCAACGAAATGAACAAGGAAATGGCCATGAGTTCCGCAGCCAAGCAACTAAAGCTGATCGTCGGCTCCAAAAACCCGGTTAAAGTAAATGCCGCCAAGGCTACCTTGGCCACCTACTTTCCCGAGCACCATATAGACTGTATCGGTGTCGATGCCCCTTCCGGGGTTGCCGACCAACCGCTTGGCGAGCCAGATACTCTACAAGGTGCCGAAAATCGCGTGCGTTATTGCCAGGAGCATTATCAGGGGGATTTCTATATGGCTATGGAAGGGGGAGCCGCCCGCTTTGATTATGGCGCCGCCACCTTTGCCTATGTGGTGATCGCCGATAATCATCAGATGAGCGTTGGCCGCAGCTGCAATCTCCCTTTGCCAGAGTCCTTATTTGAGCAGTTACAACAGGGCCTGGAGCTTGGCGATGTGATGGATGCGGCCTTTAATACCACTAATATCAAGCAACAGGGCGGCGCCATCGGCCTGCTTACCCGCGGCCATGCCACCCGCCAAAGTACCTATCAACAGGCGCTAACTCTGGCCATGGCGCCTTTTAATCACCCCGAATTATTTACGAGTTAAGATATGCGTTATCCCTGGATACTATTTGATGCCGATGAAACCCTGTTTCATTTCGATGCCTTTGCCGGCTTGCAGGCTATGTTCGCCAAACTCAATGTTACCTTTAGCGAGCAGGATTACCGTACCTTTGAGCTGGTCAATAAACCGCTGTGGGTGCAATATCAGAATAACGAGATCAGTGCCAAGCAATTGCAGGAGCAACGCTTTATGTCCTGGGCCGAGCGCCTGGATATAGCGCCTCAGCAGTTAAACCTGTGGTTTATGGAGGCTATGGCGCAAATATGCCAGCCCCTGCCCGGCGCCATTGAGCTGTTAAATGCCCTGCAGGGCAAAGCGCGCCTGGGGATCATTACCAATGGCTTTACCGAGCTGCAAAGCGCCCGCCTGGAGCAAACGGGTTTAAAGGGCACCTTTGAGTGGCTGGTGATCTCCGAGCAGGTGGGTTACGCCAAGCCGCATATGGCGGTGTTTGAGCACGCCTTTGAGTTGATGGGTAACCCGCCGAAAAACGAGATCCTTATGGTAGGTGACACCCTAGAATCAGATATTCAAGGTGGCATCAATGCAGGTATCGATACCTGTTGGCTCAATCGCCTGGAGAAATTAGCGCCCGCGCATTTAACCCCGACCTATGAAGTTAAATCGCTATGCCAACTGCGCACCTTGCTATTAGACTCTTAGCCATAAAAAATGCCAGCTAGGCTGGCATTAACACGGGATGGTTGCCACTAACTCTTGATTCCGATCACTTCCAGGAAGTCATCTTATGGCCTTTGATAGCATAGAAAAGAATGAACAGATAACAAGGCAACATAACTAAATAAGCGCCCTGCTGACCTTCTGCGGTACCCGCTGAGCCACTTGCTAAACCCCAGAATAACGGGCCAAATGCACCACCGGCTATACCCATAATTAACAGCCCTGAACCTACGCTGGTCAGTTTACCTAGGCCGGATAGCGCCAACGGCCATACCGCTGGCCATACAATGGCATTGGCAAAGCCCAGCACGGCAATCAGCAAGAGAGGATCAGGCAGTGCCACGCCGCCAAAAGGCACCAACAGAGCGTTGGCAATCATAGTCGATTGGGCGTCGCCAAAAACAATGGCTAAGGTCAGCACACAGCCCAAAATAGCCGAGATAGTCAGCGCCGTTTGTTGTGACAGCACGCGTGGGATCAATAGAATACCCAGAGCATAACCCAGCACCATACAGGCCATGGTATAGGAGGTCATCACACTGTACTTTTCCACGCCCAAGGCCAGTGCAAAGGTGCCTATGGTATCGCCAGCGATCACCTCTATCGCCACATACACGAATAAAGCAAGTACACCTAAAGCCAGATTAGGGCGAGCCAAGGCGGCCTTCACCTGATCCTTTTCATGGGCTTGCTCGTCATCGATTAATTCCGGAAGGGGTGAGAATTTAACGGCCATTGTCAGCACGCCGATAAACAGGGCCATGCCGATGTATGGGAAGATCAGGCTATTGGCCATCTGGTCAATTTCTTCCTGGCTTAAGTCTTTGCCCACTGAGCCGGTAAAGTTACTTAAAATCAATGCGGTAAATACCATGGGTGCGAGCACACCAGCACTCTTATTTAAGATACCCATAACACTGACGCGAGCCGCCGCCGACTCTTCCGGGCCGATACGTACCACATAAGGGTTCACCGCGGTTTGCAGCAAGGTTTGGCCTATACCCATCACCAGTTGCGCAAACAAAAACAGCGCAAACATCTGGGTTTTAGCCGCCGGCACATATAAAAAGCCAGCCAGCATCATCACCGCCATACCCAATGCCATGCCATTCTTATAGCCAATCTTCTTAATGATGATGGCCGAAGGCACCGCGGTAAAGGTCACGGCGATATAGAAGGATAATAAAATAAGTGAAGCCTGCAAAGGCGTTAAATCCAGGATCTGCTTTAAATAAGGCATCAATGAACCATTGAGCCAGGTCGCAAACCCGAGGATAAAGAACAGGGTGGCAACAATAGCTATAGGCACAAAGTTGCTTTGTTTTTTGGTTGTAGACACTGTTGCTTCCATAACACTTTCTCGTTGTCGATTTGTTTACTTTTAAGGTGTTTGCGTCACTTTTCTAGTCGCGTAAATAGCCATTAAAAGCGCCATTTATTATTTTTTTATCTGTAAAAATGACCTGAGCAGCATAACAACTAATTGTTATTTTAGACATCGCTGACATTTCCATTCTGGTCTATCTGTAACCGACCTTGTATCTCTCAGTATTAGATGATTAGCTATCACCTAATACATCGGAAGTGAGTGAGTTTGTGGCCGACCTTAGCAATAACAATGCTGCGATGTAGATTAGACCCTCACTTCTATCACTCAATAAACTGAATGGTATCCTAGCGCACTTATTGCAAGTTGATGCTGTATGTACAAGGGGAGTCTATCGAGATGATGCAATTTATTGGTTTAGACATTAGCAAAAATAAATGTGATGTATGCTGGTTGAAAGAGAGCGAAACAGGTAAACGAAAAACCAAAGTAATCAAAAATACACAAGCAGGCCATGAGAGTCTGAAAAACTGGTTACAGGCAACAGTCAAAGCAGCCCCTGAGCACATGGTGCTCATATTAGAGCCAACGGGGGTTTATCACGAGTCGATAATGTACTTCTTACACGACCATGGCTTTAATATTCTCCTTGCTAATCCCGGCAAGGCAAAGCAATACGCAGAGTCAATTAACCTGACTCACAAAACAGATAAGTCCGATGCGTTCATGCTCGCCAATTACGGTTGTGCGCAGCAAAGCAATCTCGCGTTATGGCAGCCAGAAGCAAAAGAAATACGTGTACTAAAAGCCTTACTGCGTCGTTTAGACACCCTTGAATCAGACCGCCAACGCGAACTTAACCGCCTGGATTCAAGTGAGTTCAGCCTGTCGTCTGAGCGTGTTGTATTGTCTCTTAAAGACATGATATGCACGCTTGAAAGTGAAATAGAAAAGCTTAAGCAGGACATTAACAACCACATTAATGGCAACCCACAGCTTAAGCGCAACCGAGCGCTTTTAGAAAGCATTCCGGGTATAGGTCCTGTATTGTCTCGGGAGTTAACCTACTTGTTTGCAGCGAAACAGTTTAGCAATGCCAGGCAAGTGGGGGCGTATGCAGGGTTAATCCCCAAATTGCATGAGTCAGGGAAACTCAAAGGCCGCACAACGTTAACTAAAACTGGCCCTGCTAAGTTACGCGCTAAGCTTTATATGGCGGCGATTGTGGCAGGGAGATACAACGTGAGTGTAAGGCTACAAAAAGAAGCACTGCTTAAGCGCGGTAAAACCTCCATGCAAGTCCTTGGCGCGAATATGAGAAAGCTTGTGCAAATATGTTATGGCGTAATCAAGAATCAGCAAGAATATCAGCCTCAAGTCATATAAAAATGCACTTGAGGCTGGTTATGAGAGATGGTATCTACA